>JAKLIS010000252.1 GCA_022709485.1 Elusimicrobiota bacterium
TCGGGGGTGTCTTCGTAACCCTCGCTTTTTTCTTATTTTCAGGTCCCCTTTTAGCAGAATGCCCCGATTTTATCGGCTGTCCCTGCTGTCCAATGCCTCCCTCGACTGTTCCAGGGGCGCCGGAATGCGACCCCACCACCGGTTTTTGTATTCCAGAAGACAACTTCAAAGTTGAATTGGACTCGGAAAAATTACAAAAGGGAAAGGGCTCCCCCACAGTCACCATTCGTTTTCCTTTGGTTTGCGGTAACGATCCGACGGCGGTGCCTTATGACGCTATCCAGTTTGATTTAGTTTATGAACCTCCCGAGAGCATTGGGAGCTATGGGGATTATCAGCGTGGAAAATTGATTGAACGTCGGGATCTCGCCGCCACAACCAGAGTCAAGAGGGATTGGGTTTGGAAATTGAAATCAGGAGAACAGCCAATAGACTTTCAGAGATGGTGCACCGAGGCGCCGATCTCCTGGCAGATTACGGCGGTGAGAAATAATCCGCCGGGCGAAGCCTGCAATGCGTCAAGAGACTTTGTTAAAGGGGGGAAAATGGTTCCCATAACATGTCCTTCACCCTCTCCATCTCCGAGCGCTTCCCCCAGCCCTTCTCCGTCGCCCAGTCCGTCTCCGTCCCCAAGCCCGTCCCCGTCGGTTTCGCCAAGTCCTTCACCCAGCGCGTCCCCGTCGCCATCACCCAGCGCGTCCCCGTCGCCATCGCCCAGCGTGTCCCCGTCGCCATCGCCCAGCGTCTCCCCCTCGGCATCCCCGAGTCCCTCTCCGAGTGCGTCTCCGAGCGTGTCTCCGTCGCCATCGCCCAGCGTTTCACCATCTGCTTCGCCCAGCGCGTCTCCCTCGGCATCACCCAGCGTATCCCCCTCAGCTTCGCCCGGTGCTTCGCCATCAGTTTCTCCATCAGTTTCACCGAGCAACGAGCCATCGGTGACTCCTACTTACACTCCTACTTTCACTCCTACTTTCACTCCTACTTATCCTTATCCATGGCCTACAATTGACTCGTCCTTATTCCCTTGGCCGCCTATAACGCCCACCCCCATGGTGACGCCCACATGGCCTATCGTATTTCCCTGGCCTACGATGACGCCTGTGCCGTCCACACCGCCGGAGGTGGAACCCGCTCCGGTTTCTTTCTCATCTTCCGCTCAGGATTTCGGCGTTCTCAACGGGTTTGGCCTGGCCGGGCCCGCGATGTCCATCCTTTTCGGATTTGGGCAAATGGGAGATCCTTTTTCACCTCCTCTCAATGTTTTGTTTTTATTCGGCGAGGGAAATGCCGCCAATGGTCAATTGACCATCGAAAAAATAAAATCCAATTTTATTTTGGATCTTTTCTGGGGAGGGGATAAATGGGTGATAAGATTGCCGGCTTTACCGGAGAATAGCGGCAAACCGATTCTCTTCCGCAATCTTTCGCTAACCAATTGGGTCATGGTTCCCGGTCAAACCTATTCTCCAACGCAAATTGAAACCCGATTGTATTTCAACGGGTACTATCAGATTTTTGTTCCCATCCTAAATCTGCCGTTTTCTTTTGGCGAGGTTTATGTTTATCCCAACCCGGTGCGAGGTGAGCAGATACCCGTCTTACATGCCGAAGTGGGGCAGGCGGATGTCATCAGAGCACGGATTTATGGTGTTGACGGAGATCTCATTTATGAATCGCGGATTAATGAAGCTCCCATCGTGGTGGATGGAAAATCTTCTTACGAACACCGAATTGATCCTTCCCGATTGAAGTCGGGGGCTTATATTGGGGTCATTACCGCGGAAAAATCCGGGCGGGAGACCGTCCGCAAAAAGTTTAGATTCTCAATCATCAAGTAAAATAATAGGCCGGTCTCAGCCGAGGCTTTCTTAAAAAATGTTTGGATGACGCCGGCCCTTTTTATGGCCCCCCAAGGCTTATCCCCTGGTTGGACTCCTTTTTCAATTTTGATAGTGTCAAAAAACAATATGCCATCCAATCCCCTTTTGATTCAAGAAATCGCCATGGAAATGGCCCTTCCCAAGCCGGTCCTGGACAAAATCGCCCTTCAATTTGGCGCCGAGATGGCCCAAGCCTGCGCCATGTCCACGTCTGTTGGCGGGATCGGCCCTTTGCTTCGTGAGCGGATTTTTGCCCAAAGCGAATTGAATGTGGATGTCGTGGGTGTCAGCCTCCTCTACGAAACCGTCTGGGCGCAGGTTTGGCAGGAATGGGGCCAAATTGTGCTTCAAAAGAAATTCTGCGGGGACGCGCTTCGAAGCGTAATGTCTCCAACGAACTATGATTTTGAGGTCTCTCTTTTTGACGATCAAAAAGTGAATGTCAAAGTCTGGGAATTGGCCTATGGGAAAGCCCGAGTTTTTTTTCTGGATTGTCCCGAAATCACTTATGGTGTTTATCCGGGACCCAAGGACGCGCCTCGTGGAATTGAAAATTCCGCCCTTTGGTCCCATTGGGATCGATTAAAGCAGAGTTGGCTTGTGGGTCGAGGGGCGTTGGCCTTGGCCAAAAAACTAAATCGTAAGCCGGATTTAATTGTACTGAGTGAAACCCCCACCTTTTTCGGCCATCATCGAATGGTCAAAGACGAATTTCAAAAAGATGAGTTTTTTAACGGTGTTCGGTATTTGTTCAATGATCACACTCCGCTCGAATACGCTCATCCGTTGTGGGACGCCCACACCCTTGAAAGGGTGAAGGTGGACAGCGCTCTGTATATCGATCAGCCGGCTTGGAGCCCCAATAAGCGGCTTTTGGATGTCACCAGTCTTTTGGTGGGGACGTGTGAAGGTGTTTTTGGCGTGGCCAAAAAGCACGGCGAACTGATGAGGAAAATGCCGTCTTTGAGCCCCTTCGCTTCCAAAATTAAATCCATCACCAACGGCGTCCGGCAGGAAGATTGGCAGGCGCCTGAACTCCGGGATTTTGAAAAACTGTCGGATCAAGACCTCATCAATATCAAGAAAACCCTTCGGACACGTCTTTTCAATTGGGCTTGGCGCCGGTTCAAGATGTATCCCCAATGGGCTAAAAACGCGGAGGATAAATTCACGGTTCTTTGGACCCGTCGTATAACTCCCTATAAACGGTTGGACGTCCTTTTAAAAATGCTGAGGGTGGGCGAATTCCGGAAAAGATTCATGTCGCTGGATATCATCCTATTTATTGGAGGCCGCCTTCATCAGCAAGATACCCATGCCCAGGACATTGTTTTCGATCTTCTTGATCTCCTTAATAATGATCTCGCCCTAGGACA
>JAKLIS010000253.1 GCA_022709485.1 Elusimicrobiota bacterium
AAATCGACCGATATAGATCGAGAAAATAATTATCGTTCGGCCACGATGAATGTGGCGGGCGGCGCGCCGGAGGCGGACGATGAAACCGGGATTTTTTCAGTGATTTTAAAATCTTTAACCAAGTCCACCTCCGGAAAGTACGTGTCCCCCGCAATTTTTTTGTGGATAAGGGTTAAATAAAGCCGCTTGGCCAGGGGAAGAGCCACTCGGTAAATCGTCTCCCCACCTATCACAAATTGTTCATCCCCCCCTTCCTGGGTCTCGGCAAAATGGACGGCGTCTTCCAAACTCCGCGCCACATGCACGCCCGCGTGTTTGAAACCCGGATTCCGGGTGAGCACAATGTTGGTTCTCCCAGGGAGCGGCCGGCCCAAGGAATCAAATGTTTTCCGACCCATAATGATGGGATGCCCCATGGTGATCTTTTTAAACCGTTTAAGGTCCTCCGGCAGGCGCCAGGGGAGCCGGTTGTCTTTTCCAATCACGCGGTCTTCCGTCATGGCGACAATAATGGAGAGTGTCATACGGCGATGGGGGCGGAAATGGCGGGGTGCGGGTCGTAGCCCTGGAGTTCAAAATCTTCAAACTTGAAATCAAAAATGGAACTCTTGGCGGGATTCATTTTCATCACCGGAAGCAATCGCGGCGTTCGCGACAATTGAAGCTTTGCCTGCTCCAAATGGTTTAAATAAAGATGAACGTCCCCAAATGTGTGGACAAAAAATCCCGGATTGAGGCCCGCGGCCTGCGCCATCATCATAGTTAGGAGGGCGTAGCTCGCGATATTAAAGGGCACGCCCAGGAAAATGTCCGCCGACCGCTGGTACATTTGGCAGGACAGCCGGCCGTCGGCGTGCACGTAAAATTGAAACATGGTGTGGCAAGGCGGAAGCGCCATTTTCTCGATGTCCGCCACATTCCACGCGCTCACGATAATCCGGCGGGAATCCGGCTTGTGTTTGATGAGATCAATGGCCTGGGCGATTTGATCAATGCCCCGCCGCCCTTGAGCAACCGGAGATGACGGCACTTCATTGGGCGTCCAAGGCTTCCCCCAATGTCGCCATTGATAGCCGTAGATGGGTCCCAAATCACCTTTGGCATCCGCCCATTCGTCCCAAATCGTCACCTTGTTTTCATGGAGATAGGCGACATTTGTGTCCCCTTTTAAAAACCACAGAAGCTCATGGATGATGGATCTCAAGTGGCATTTTTTGGTGGTGACCAGAGGAAACCCGGCGGATAAATCAAACCGCATCTGGGCGCCGAACAAACTCAAGGTTCCGATGCCGGTCCGATCGGTCCGTTTTTCGCCGTCGTCGAGAACATGCTGAAGAAGATCTAAATATTGGCGCATAAAAGTTTAAGGCAATTTAACAAAATTGAGCATCGCCGTCATGCCTGTCGTCTTATCCATACTGTTTTATCCGCGCAATCGCCTCTCAATTTTTATCAATATTTTTACACATACCTGACATAATGAGGGAGAAAAGGGGGGTATCGTCTCTTCGGCCAGAACGTCCACGGAAAATGGTTCAAGGGCCGACAATTTTTAAAAGATTCCCAACACAGGAGGGTGATATAATGTTTTTTGAAATGAGACATTTTGACCGCATCACATTCGACCCCCAAAAACTGGGGGGCCAGGCTTGCATCCGGGATTTGAGGATTCCTGTCCACATTGTGTTGGATCTTTTGGCCATGGGACGCACCCAAGAAGAAATTCTTAAGGATTACCCCGATTTAGAAGCCGAAGATATCCGCGAAACCATAGAATACGCCGCCTGGCTCGCCCGAGAAGAAAACTTCCCCCTCTCCTCCCCGGAATAAATCGATGAAGATACTGGTGGACATGCCAGTATCCCCTCGCACAGCGGAATGGCTCCGAAATATGGGGCATGACGTGGTTCATGCCAGAGATATCGGGATGGCCAAGGCAACAGACCAAGAAATCATGAAGAAAGCAAAAAATGACAACCGGGTTATCTTGACGTTGGATTTGGATTTCCCTCAAATAATTTCAACAACATCGGCAAAAAGCCCCGGAATAATCCTCTTAAGATTGGAAAAGCCCAATGTCGAGAATATCCAAAAACATCTAGGTTCCTTATTGAAAATAAAATTCCCTCAAGATCTAAAAAACTCTATCTGCGTCGTTGAAGAGAATCGATTCCGCCTTCACCGCTTTCCGACTTAAAACCCGCCGCCGAACATAAAAAATATCCTTTTTAATTTGAATTTTTTCCTTGAAAAAAGGGCGTTTCAGGGTTACTTAAATATCAGTATGAATAAGACGATAACCCAGCTATATTCCGAATACCGAGACGAACTCAACGCCATGATGAAACAATATCAGGATTCGCTGGTGCTCTTCGAAGACAATTCAGAACTGGAATGCTTTATTTCGAAGGCGGAAAATTTGAAGACGTTGGTGGCGTTGTTTGCGGACCTGGCCCGAGCCAGAAAGAAAAAGCTGATTTAGAAATTTTCGGTTGGTATTTCAGCTCCTCTCTTTCCCCGGCAAAAAATGATCCCCTTGACTCAAAATCCCATACCCATCGTCCCGACCGGTCTCTTCCGTCATCCCGGCCCATTCTTTAAGGACTTTGTTCGATAAATAGTGCGTGAGCCGGGATCCATCTTTCTGAAAAAGGGGGCGGGGCCTTGGCTTGCCTTTAGAGGTATTGGATTCCCGGTTACACCCAGCCTCGACGGTCACTTCGCTTTTACTTCAGGCCGGGAATGACGAGGCTACTTGGCTTGCCTTTTGACGGCGGTTCGTCATCCCGGCCCATTCTTTAAGGGTTTGCTCGATAAATAGAACGTGAGCCGGGATCCATCTTCATGAAATAAGGGCGAGGATATGACTTGCCGTAGAAGGGATTGGATTCCCGGTACCACCCAAAACTCGCGCCCACTTCGCCTTAACACCAGGCCGGGAATGACGAAGCATGAACGTAGCTTGCCTATAAAGGTATTGGATTCCCGGTTACACCCAAGTTTCGCAACCACTTCGCCTTAACACCAGGCCGGGAATGACGAAGCATGAACGTAGCTTGCCTATAGAGGTATTGGATTCCCGGTACCACCCAAATTTCGCGCCCACTTCGCTTTAACACCCGGCCGGGAATGACGAGGCACTTTGCTTGCCTATAAAGGTATTGGATTCCCGGTTATACCCAAGTTTCGCAACCACTCCGCTTTAAAACCAGGCCGGGAAT
>JAKLIS010000254.1 GCA_022709485.1 Elusimicrobiota bacterium
GGAAATGTCTCCAACCATTTTCAGGCCTCTCAGTGGCTGGTGAATGAAGGCTTTGATGTGTTTGTGTTCGATTACCAGGGATACGGGGGATCGAAGGGCCGCCCCTCTCCAAAAAACATGATAGAAGATGGAATCGCCACAATTCGATTTGCCGCCACCCTCAACCGAAATCCGAAGGGAGGGGTTGTCATTTTGGGCCAATCATTGGGAGGAGCCGCCGCGATACCCGCCATGGCCAAAGAACCTTTGGCCAAAGCCGCCGTGATAGAGGCGAGTTTTCCTTCATATCGCACAATGGCAAGAGACGTCCTCAAGCGGTCAATGTGGCTTTGGGTCGTTTATCCAGTTTATCCTCTTTTTCTCAGCAAAAAGTACGACCCGATTCGATACGTGGATAAAATTTCCCCAAGGCCGATTCTTTTCATTCACGGGACCAAAGATAAAGTGGTTCCGCCCAAAATGTCCCAAATTCTTTTCTCAAAAGCCAAGGAACCCAAAGAATTGGTTTTTATTGAGAACATGGAACATATCAGCGGATTTCGAGTGAAAGATGGGATCTATAAGAATAAGGTTGCGAGTTTTTTTACCAAGGCGCTGGAAGGGAAATAAGGCCACCCAAGTCGTCGCCCGCGCGAAAACGGCCATTGTAGGAGTCGTCATGCCGAGAATTTTCTGCTCGGCATCAAGAAAGAGGTCCCGAGCAGAGGCATCTCGGGACGACGGGCCAATCGTCATGCCGAGAATTTTCTGCTCGGCATCGGCTAGCATTGGCCCTGAGCTGAGACATCTCAGGGCGACGAATTCGGGAATGAGGGTGACTATTCCAGCCAGACGGATTAGAAATAGCGGTTGAGGCTGAACAAGAGTTCCTGATACCGATTTTGCCGGTCCGCGTTTAGCCGCAGCGCCCAATGCGAAGCCAACTGATAGGCTTGAGAAAGAGACAGGCGGGTTACTTTGGACACATCACCCGTCATATATCTTGTCCAATGGGCGGAAAAATGAACCCTCCAAGGGGATATGGGATTAAATACAATCCCGCCCGATCCCCCCAACCCGAGACGATAATTATCCTCAAAAAAACCGCCCAAACCCGTGTCGCCCGTCACCATGGCATAAGCCAAACCGTGTGGAAGCGGTTTTAGCCGAACCGTAAGGCCTGAACCGCCGCTGAGTCCAAAAAAAATGGAATCCTGAGGATCCCGATCTAGATCTTTTGCGGTTTCAAATCCAAATTGGAGAGCCCACGACGGTTCACGAACCCAATCATCCCAAGGATGAAAAGACTTAATTCCCATAAGTCGAAATTTCTCCAAAAAGGTGTCGCCCGCGTCATTATCATGGCGAATGGTCAGACGCCCCATTTCTAGCTCGCTTCCCTCCACAAAACCGGCAGGATCGTCTCCCAAATCGTGAATGGCGCCCCTGACATTGATTTCTTCAAAACTTGAATACCGCGTCACGCCAAAACCCACATCCATCCGTCCGGAAGGGTGGCTCACTTCCGGTGGTTCGGGCCAAGGCACTTCTACGGCCGATCCCGTTCCCGCGGGCAATTCATTCCTCAACAAAAGGATCTGCCGTTCGATTTGTTGAACCGTTTCCGGCGGAAAACGGCGAAACCCCTTTCGGTACCGAAGATAATCATAAGAAGCGTCTAAAACAGCGGCCCGCCGATCAGGCGCAAGCGCTCGTATTTCTTGGGGAGCGTCGTCATCTTTCCGATTCACTAGATCTTTAGCCAATTTCGATTCATCCGAGGTTAATTCATTTTTTTTGGCCAGCATTTGCCGCATATGTGAAGGTCTTAAATTGTATTCCCCTTTTTTCCCCGCCTCGTTTAACACCACTTTCATGGTGTCAACAGGAATGGCGCGAAACCGGAAATGATTGGCCATTTGAAGCCGGGGGTTAGCCACTTCGAGAATGGGCAAAAGTTGGTAGGAACAATTTTTATTCGTGAAATAATACGCCATGGAGGTGGGTCCCATCTCCCACAGGTGAGCAACCAACATTGAGACCGAGGACGAACTTAAATCCAATTTATATTCCCACAAATCCCGGGATTCGATGTTGTTGTATTTCTGGATTTTGAGGTAATAAGGATCGGTGGAAAAAGTCCCGGGGAATCCCCCAAATAAACCTCTGAGGGCAAAGGCCACTCCGTTGTTGGTGTCGGTTTTGGCCGCATAATTAACGGTGTAATCCACCAAATCCCCTTCTTGGATTCCCCGACGATCCAATCTCAGGAATGTATGGCCAAACATGGAGGCGGGATTGTTCATGTAATAGGAGGCAAAAATTAAAGTCACTGACTCCGGCGCCAATTTTTCTTTCCAAGATTCAAATCGGGAGCAGGGTTTTTCGGGCAATAACGCCGAGTCGAAATCCAACTTTTCCTTTAACCACGCGTAACGGGCGGGATATTTGCATTGGGGATGCTGGTCTTCCTCATCAATCGGATCGGGATTAAAAAAAGCTTTTAGGGTCGCCTCCAATTCTTCTTGCGGATGCGTTCGCCCCCGGCGGGTCAGGAAAAAATGGGACCCGTCCACATCGCTTTTCCATTTTCCGAATAAGTCTTGATGATAGTGGAGGAGAAGGAACCATTCCCGTTTATGGGCCAAATCCATCTTTTTCGATTCCTCAATCAATTTCAAAAGATAGGCTTCCTGATCTTTTTCGAGCGCAAAAATGGGAAGGCTAAGAGCGATAAGGATAGGAATGAAGGCTGCTTTTTTTAACATGGGATAAAAAACAGAAGGCGCGTTTTCGGAAACATTTGTTTCTTAAGACGCGCCTTCTGAAACTTTGAAAAAGACAGTATTATTGACACCTGCATAAGTAATGTCCTAATAACCTTAAAAAAGGGGGGTGGCATGCAGGAACGAGCGGAGGAGATTTGGGCGGTGCCGAAGTTTGGTGGAGTGATAACGGGCCCTGGTGGCCAGTGTGGGCAGTGTTGCCGGCGCGAAGTTGGCCAGAGGATTTTTCTTTAGATAGGACCAGAATATTTCGACTGGATTGAGTTCAGGAGCGTAGGCAGGGAAATAGGCGAGTTGGCAGTTCGGGTGAGCCAGGGCAACCGATCGAGCCCGATGGATTTGGGCTCTGTCCCAAAGAACAACCAAGGTGTTACGCAGCTGGCGTCTGAGAAGGGATAGGAATCGACTGGCCCGGCGCGCTGTCACATTCGCGTTGGAATAGAGAGAAAAATAAAG
>JAKLIS010000255.1 GCA_022709485.1 Elusimicrobiota bacterium
AGCCGTATGGCGGACGCCCCGTCTCTACGTTCGGTAATCCCAATTTTTTGTCTTCCCATCTGATGCTGGTGAGCACGATGGCCTTCGCCTTCACCTTGAATGCCCGAGGGCGGGAGCGATGGGGGTTTTTATTGGTGGCGTTTATCAACGCGCTTGGGGTTTTGTCTACCCTCACTCGTTCCACGTATGTGGGGCTCATTTCCGCGTATTTCGCCTTGGGGATACTCCTTCTTTTTCGTAAAGAGTTTTTCGGTAAGGTTAAATGGGTTGTTTTTGCCATGGTTGTTTTTATCGCGCTTGTATTTATATTGCCCCACACCCCCGCGAGTAAACTTCAATCTCCTCTCGCCCGATTCACGGAAATTTTTACCGCGACAAAATCGGGGGAGAGCTACGGTCCTTGGCATCAGAGAATTCTCATCTGGTCGTCGGCTTGGGATATGGTGAAAGAACGGCCTTTAATGGGGAAAGGCTGGGGAGTATTTGAGCTTTTTTTTCCGTTTTATCAGGGGAAATACCTGTTTTCAGACGTTTTTGTCAAATGGCGAACCCATGCCAACAATGCCCATAATATTCTTCTGGAAATTTGGGCCCAATTGGGAATTGTAGGGACGGGTTTTGCGATTTGGCTTTTTTCCACGGTCTTCCTTGCCGGATGGAAGATATTTAGACGAAAAGAAGAAGGGTTAAGCGGCATGGTTTGCGCGGGGGCGCTCGCGGGGTTTGTGGGAATGGTGGCGGATAACTTTTTTGGAAATGTTTCCATTTTCTTTGCCGTCCCCGCGTTTCTTTTTTGGTGGTTTATGGGGAGCCTGTTTAATGAATCCACGGACATTGTCAAATTTCAGAAACCTTTAAAGGCATGGCCGGGAAAATTTCTTCTCGGGATCCTAATTCTTATTTGCGGTTTGGTTTCTGTTTATTTTTTTAAAAGATGGAAACAGGAGACGCACTATTTTAAAGGATTTAAGGCCGCAAAGATGGATATGGTGGGGGAATCCATCCGAGAATTGGAAAAAGGTTTTGCCTGGTTTAAAGGTGAAGTCAACGCCAATTACGAATTGGGAAACAGCTACGCGCGGTACGCCCGTATGCTTCGAGACAAAGGGCGAAAAAAGGAGGAAGAAGAGTTCATCAAAAAAGCGGAGGCGGCCTATCAGGCGGCACTGAATGCCAATCCTGGGTACGATGAGATTTATTTTAATTTGGGGATTACAAAAATCCAGTCCGGAAAACACAATGAGGCCATCCAAGATTTAGAAACATCGGTTTTTATTAATCCCATTTTGAAAGACGTGTATGCGGCGCTGGGAAACCAATATATTTTGGCCGCGGGACCCGACCCGGGGAAGGGAGACGCCAAGGCAAAAGAATGGCTTGGAAAAGCGGCCCGGCTCTTTGAGCAAGGCGTGGCGGCATTCCCAAATGATAAAGATCTTTGGAACAACTTGGGCTTTGTCTATTCTCAATTGCAACAAAACGAAAAGGCGTTAGAGGCCTATAAAAGCGCCGTTCAGATTGATCCCGGTTTTAATCAAGCCTTTAAAAACCTTTACCTTGTGTGCCGCACTTTAGGGCGGGAAGAGCCCATCCTCCAAGTTCCTCAAACCATCCAATCGATGGAAGCGGCCTTGGGCCGGAAAGATTACTCATCAGCCTATAAATCAGCCGCTCTTCTTGTGAAACTTATGCCGAACAACCCGCATGCCCGGCTTTCCGTTGGAAACATTCTTTTTTACCTAGGCAAAACAGACGAGGGCGTGGCCGAACTTAAAAAAGCCGTCGAGCTCAAGCCGGATTTTGTTCAAGGCTATATCAATCTTGGGAAAATATCTTTGTCGCGAAATAATGCCCCCGAAGCCAGAGCTTATCTTGAACGCGCCAAACAGTTGGACCCCGCAAACAACGAAGTAAAATCTCTCCTGAGTGAGATTCCGTAAATCTAAAGAGTTCCTGGTTCCTGGTGCCTAGTGCGCTGGTTAGGATGAAATTATTAGGGAATTTTTAATTTAATCTAGTTTTTCTTTTTTTCTTTGCGGTTTTTACTAGGAACCAGGCACTAGGCACTTGGCACGTCTTTAATGAAAACTGAAAAACAGGAGAGGATCTTTCCAAGCCTTTCCAAGCGCTTTCCAAGCGCTTTAGTTGTGGACTGGGCTGTGCTACAATAACCGCAATATTTTATCGAGGAGAATCCGTATGTCAGGTCATTCACGTTGGGCGGGCATCAAACACAAAAAAGCGATTGTCGATGCCAAGAAAGGAAAAGCATTCACCAAACTTATTAAAGAAATTACCATCGCTGCGCGGATGGGCGGGGGAAGTCCTGAAACAAATCCCCGGCTTCGGAAAGCCATTGAGGACGGTCGCGAAGCCAATATGCCGCAGGACAATATCAAAAAAGCCATTCAACGGGGCACCGGAGAGCTTCCGGGCGCTACCATCGAAGAAGTGCGTTACGAGGGCTATGGCCCGGGCGGGGTGGCCATTATTGTTGAAGGATCAACGGATAATAAAAACCGGACCACCTCGGAAATCCGAAAAATGTTTTCCGAGCACGGCGGTAATATGGGGGAATCCGGCTGCGTTTCCTGGATTTTTGAATCCAAAGGATATATCGCCGTTCCCAAAAAAGGAGTCGATGAAGAGGCTTTGACCAACCTGGCCATTGAGCTGGGGGCTGAGGACATTAAAAGCGATGACGATCTGGTTTTTGAAATCACGACCGCTCCCCATGATTTTGAAAAGATAAAAACCGAACTTCAAAAAAATAAATTTCCCATGGAGACGGCCGAAGTCACTTTAATTCCCAAAAACACCGTCCCCGTCGATGGGGATACGGCCCGGAAATGTTTGGAGTTGATGGAAGCCCTGGAGGATCATGAAGACGTTAAAACGGCTTACGCCAACTTTGATATTCCGCAGGAAGTGTTGCAAAAAAAATGAGGATTTTGGGCGTTGACCCGGGCCTGGCCATCATGGGATGGAGCATTTTGGACGCTTCTCATGGCATGGTCAAATTGGTGGAATTTGGGACTCTTCAAACGGTCGCCGGCGAGCCTATGACGGGGCGGCTTTCAAAGATTTACGACGGACTGAATGTTCTTATGGAAAAATTCCGTCCTGCTGTTTTGGCCTTGGAAACTCTTTTTATGGTGAAAAGCGCCAAAACCCTTATGCAAGTCGGCCACACGCGGGGTGTCATTTTGCTGGCGGCC
>JAKLIS010000256.1 GCA_022709485.1 Elusimicrobiota bacterium
TAAGGAGGAGGTGGGCCTTTTCCAGATGGACCCGAGTCGAACAGAAACACAGCAGGTTCTTGGAATTTTAGAAGAAGCGAGAAAACATGAAAATTTTCATTCAGTGAAAAGGGAAAATTCCCCGGCGGAAGTCTTACGTTATTTTGATGCGCGAATAAGAGAGGAGATCAAAAAAGGAACTATTTCACTTCTTCCGGGCGCAATTGAATTCCTCCAAGCCCTTTCAAGAAAGAAAAAACAAGGATATGACCTTCAAGTTATTTTGTTGACCCTTGCCGCCGAAAGCTATTTGGGCGCCCTGGCCGACAATCTCGGGTTGCTGGAATATTTTGACGACTTGATAGGAGCCTCATCGGAAAGGCCCTTCACAAAAAGTAATGAGATCGTTCGGTACGTCACGGAGAAAACCGGCGGGAAACTCGAGAATGTTGGTGAAGTTTACATGGGGGGAGATGCGGTAAGCGACCAGAAAGCCGCACGGGGTGCCGCGCAATTTGGCCTTCGGGCCCATTCTTTTGGCACGCCCACCGGCTCTGCCTCCGCCCGGGAATTGCGTGAAGCGGGGGCTTCATTTGTGTGCAATCTCTTACCCCTCATCTTCTTTGAGGAGGTCCCTGTTTCAAGCCCAACAGTGGTCAAAGCGGCTTTTAAAAAATTATGGGCGGATATCCAAACCTTATCCGCGGAAACGGATATTTCGGCCAATCAGAAAAAATATCGGAAGGTGGTCCAATTTTTGAGAGAACATTTTGAAGATGCACAGAGCTTGGTGAATACCCTAGATTTCCACCTAAAAACAGGAGAATTGGATGTTGATGAGGGATATTCATTATTTCTGGATGGTTTGGAAAAGGCGGTTCGTCTCAATAATCCATCTCTTCTCGACGAAGATGGGGACACCCATCCAGGACAAACTCAAAAACCAGATGATTCCTCCAAAGGAGTGGGGCTTAGCATAACCCTGACCTTTTTTGCGATTGGAAAAATATTGAAATTCGTGTTGGGGTCCGGCGATGCCTCTCTACCTGCCGGAAATGTCATGGCGGGGTTTGTAAATCTCCCCGGCCCGTGGTCCGCATTGTTTTTGGCGGCTATTTTAATTTCTATTCCGATCATTCTTCTCATCACTTATCGCGCGCATATTTATTCTTATTCCTTTAAAAAGAAGGATGCGGGGGCGCCAAAATTAGAGGAAAGAAAAAAGATTTTGATTGGGGACGCGACGGTGGATGATCTTAAAAAAGGCCTCGGTGAATATTTTAGGGATCCAAATAAAGACCTTTCCATCGCGGCCCATGATTTGCATCAATTTATTTCCTCCCGCAAAGTGCATCTCACCCAGGACCAGCTAAAAATGAAATTAGAAACTTATCTTAAGCCCGGGGCCGCGCATCGGGAGAGAAGATTTGAGAATTTTATGGAATTTTTTGAATGGGCCCCAATAATGAGTGATGAGGGCCCCATATCCGATGGTGTCCTGGGTCCCGCGCATTCTCTGGATGAACCTTTCCCTCCGCCCTCTTCAGGTCCAGAAAAAAATTTCATCTATGGATTTTATGTCAATCATAATCAAGAGGGAGATTTTGACGTTCATCGTCCCGCGTTGAATTTAGCGATGGAACACGCCCGGAAAAATGGAGTTCAGGAGTTTCTGGTTTTAGGGGAAGGCGGGTTATTGTTCATCGATTTTAATAAGTGGCTTCATACTCACCTTGAAATTCCGGCGGCGAGAAAAATACGGGTCCAACACGAATATAATTTGACGGATTCCGAAATGGCGGCATTCGAAAAATTTGCCCCCAAATGGGCGGAAGCTACCCGCGGCATTCAGAATCTGATTAACCTGCAAACCGCTGATTCAGACCGCCCGGAATTTTACAAGGCGATTGATTTGATCGAAAACGACGAGGATTCCGATGAATTAATGAACGCCTTGGCGAAAATCAATAACCGGGTTCATGAGACAATGATTGAAAATGAAAAATTATATGACTCCATCACCGCTTCTTTTCAAAAAGCGCTGGTGGGCTTTACAAGAAGTTTAAACGCGAAATTTATCCGTGAGCCCATAACCGCCCAATACCTCCGTCTCGGGTTTGTTCGGGAGATTTATGGCGATTTACAATACAACGCGCTTCTCAAAGGGGAATTTGACCTTGCCATGGATCTCTTGGATAAAGAACTTGAAGTCCTTGGAAAATGGGTCAAACAGAGACAGGAGTCTCGCCTTCAACAAGTAAGAGATTTAAAAAAGGCCCACCCCCGATCAGGAATTTTGATTGTCGGCGGAACGGCTCATTATAAAGATCTCGTTCCTTTATGGGGGGAGCAATATTCAGCCATGATTTTTGTTGGAAAAGAGTTAGTTGAAACCGTTCCGTTTCTTCGATTGGGAGAAAGCGAAATCGGTTTGGAAAAATCTGAAAGAGAGCTCCTTAAGGCAAAATATTTATTTGGAATTTTTCTTCACGAGAGTCTTGATCAAGCCGTGTTTCGCCATATGGCCAATGAAGGAACCGATGAGGAAAAAAGGCAATTGAATCGAGACCGCCGCTCTCTGGCGCCCAGTAAAGTCCACAAGGAAATCATCATCGATAAGATTCTCTCAGGGGTGGAGTTGGACGTCCCAAGTGATGAAGGGCACCCCTATACCGTCCAAGATATCCGTTCCATTTTTGAACCTCAAAACGATGTTCCTTTTGCTGAAGAATTAAAAGAGGCTCGCGAGGATTATGTAAGAGAAATTGAAAGACTTCGAACCTATGTCGTTCCGGATTTCCTAGACACTCCCCAAAAAGAGACCTCACTCCGGATAGAAAGCAATAAATTGGGCCGTTTTGTGCCCATCGTATTTGCACGGGTCGTTCATGTTTTCGAACAAAGCGCAAAAGATAAGGGGAGGTGGCGGGAATCTTGGAGCCATTTCTTTTTGCATCCCATGGACGTTTTAAAAACCATTCCTCTTCCTCCCTATGTTCGATTTGGGCCTCCTCAAATTGACCCTTCTAACAATGACACTGAAAAAGGATCAACCGACTCGCGAAAACATCCTCCATTCGCGGGCGGTTCCTTAAACAATCTTTTTTTAATGTCAGGGGGAATTGCGGTTATAGGAAAAATAATGGAAGGCGTTTGGGGAGCGGGGGTGGGTTCGGCGCCCAACATTCATGTGGCGGGATTTGCGTTTAACGCTCCCCCATTTGT
>JAKLIS010000257.1 GCA_022709485.1 Elusimicrobiota bacterium
CTTGGCCAAAACATCCTTTCGAAGCGCCCGCACAGTTTCCCGCGCCACCACCCGGCCTTCAAAACTCGCCTGAATGGGGACCTCAATCATTTGACGGGGAACAAGCTCCCTCAATTTTTCCGCAATCTTTCTTCCCCACTGATAGGCGTTGCTGCGATGGACCACATAAGACAACGCGTCAATGGCTTCCCCCGCGACCAGAATTTCAAGCTTCACCAAATCACCCGGACGATAGCCGATCGGTTCATAATCGAGAGAAGCATACCCTTTGGAGATGGATTTCAGCTGATCGTAGAAATTCACGACTATTTCAGCCAAAGGAAGATCATAAATGAACCGCACCCGAGTTGGGGTAAGGTATTTCATGTCATGCATTTTCCCGCGACGGTCTTGGCAGAGTTGCATAATGGGGCCGGTATAATCGGCCGGCGTAAACACGATGGCTTTTACATAAGGTTCCTCCACCAAAGTGGTGTGGTGAAGCTCGGGAAACTTTGAAGGGTTGTCAACCCGGATCCGCTCTCCATTTTGATTGATAACGTGATAAACGACGTTCGGGGCCGTAATAAGTAAGTTCAAATCAAATTCACGCTCCAGACGCTGGCGAACAATGTCCATATGGAGAAGGCCCAGGAAACCGCACCGGAATCCAAACCCAAGAGCCACGGATGTTTCCGGTTCGTACTGAAAAGAGGAATCCGTTAAGTGAAGCTTTTCAATGGCAACTTTCAGGATGTCGTAATCTCCGGAATTAATCGGGAACATGCCGCAGAACACGAAAGGTTTAACTTCTTTATAACCTGGAAGTTGTTTCAGCACGGGGCGTTCAACCGCCGTCACGGTGTCCCCCACGTGAACTTGGTTGGCGTTTCGTATACCCAAAATTAAATAGCCCACCTCGCCAAATCGGAGTTCATCGGCCGGATCCAATTTCATCCGTTTATAACCGATTTCCTCTATTAAAAATTCTTCCCCAGTGCTTAAAAAACGAATTTTTTCCCCTTTTTTTAATTTTCCTCGAATCATCCTCACGAAAACAATGACCCCTCGGAAATTATCGAAAAAGGAATCGAAAATGAGGGCGGCGGATTCCCCCTCATAGGACCCTTGAGGACACGGAATGCGATCAACCACCGCGTCTAAAACAGCCTGAACCCCCATGCCGGTTTTGGCGCTGATGAGAAGCGGATCGTCATATATCCCGAGAATTTCAAAAATTTCTTCGTGAACCCGACGAGGATCAGCGGCCGGCAAATCGATTTTATTGATGATAGGTATTATTTTGAGGCCGCCGGCTTGAGCCAATTGCGTGTTGGCCATCGTTTGGGCTTCGACCCCTTGAGACGCGTCCACAACCAGAAGCGCCCCTTCGCATGCTTGAAGCGAACGTGATACTTCATAACTAAAATCAACATGGCCCGGGGTGTCGATTAGATTTAATATTTTATCTTTATAGTTCATGCGGACCGCTTTGGCTTTGATGGTGATCCCCCGCTCCCTTTCCAATTCCATGCCGTCCAGAATTTGGCCTCTCATTTCGCGCAGTGAGACGGTCCCGGTGAGCTCAAGCAGCCGATCTGCCAAGGTTGATTTTCCGTGATCAATATGGGCAATAATGCAAAAGTTTCGAATATGGTCGGCAGTAATTTGTTCTGACATGTATTTTCCGAGGCTAGACGGTGGGCGCTTGGGCAGCGTCCCGCTGACTGGCGAAAAGGCGCAAAATTCTCTGAGCCGATTCAAGGCTCGAGGCATTCATGACTTCCTGAGTAAGGCGAACGCAATCCGCGTAGGAAGTGGAACGGATAACTTCTTTAACTTTGGCGACCGCACTGGGTGAAACAGAAAGCTCATCCACATCCAGTCCCACCAATATGGGCACGAGTTCCACCTCAGACGCCATTTCTCCGCAAACACCGACCCACTTCCCCCCGATATTGTGTCCGGCGCGCACGGTCTGGTCAATGAGACGCAAAACCGCCGTGTGAAGCGGTTGATAAAGTGTGGTGACGTTTTCGTTAATTCTATCGACGGCCAAGGTGTATTGGATCAAATCATTGGTGCCGATAGAGAAAAAATCCACCTCCCTCGCCAAAATGTCCACCATAAGCGCTGCGGACGGGACTTCCACCATCATGCCGATTTCCATGGCTTCATCGAAGGGAACCCCCTTCGCCCGCATTTCGCTTTTGACTTCATGGAGAATGGAATTGGCCGCCCGGAGTTCATCCAAACCGGACACCATGGGATACATCACCTTAATCTTCCCCTCTGTGGACGCCCGGAGAATGGCTTTTAATTGCGTCTTAAAAAGGTCCGGAAATTTAAGGCAAAGACGTATTCCTCTTAAACCCAGAAAGGGATTACTTTCCGGAGAAATTCCCTCAAGGCCGAGGGCGATTAATTTGTCCCCCCCGATATCCAACGTGCGGATAACAACAGGGTGCGGAAAGCTGGAGCGGACCGCCTTTTTATAATGATCGTAATGTTCTTCTTCGGTCGGGGCGTTTTTTCTGTTCAAGAAAAGAAATTCCGTTCGGAATAACCCGACCCCTTCGGCGCCATGTTCCATGGCGGACCGCACATCCTCCGAGGCTTCAATATTGGCGGCCAAAATCAATTTATGGCCGTCGATTGTTTGGGCGGGCAAATCTCTTAATTTTTCAAGTTTTCTCTCAAAATCAAAGCGACGCTGTTGTTCTTTTCGGTAATTGTTTAATACCGTTGAATCCGGGTTGACAATAACAACGCCTTCTTTTCCATCCAGGATGACAAAGTCGCCCGTCCGGACGACGCTGGTAACGTTTCGCATGCCGACCACGGCGGGGATAGTGAGGGACTGCGCAAGGAGCGCCGCGTGGGCTGTTTTACCGCCGATGTTGGTGGCAAATCCCAGGGCAACCTTTTCCTTCAAATTCATGGTGTCTGTGGGGGTCAGGTTATGAGCGATAATAATGGAAGGCTCAATAATGGACTGAAGGGTTTGTTTTTCATGCCCCAGCAAATGCCGAAGAATTTTATGGCCGACATCCAGGATATCGTATTTCCTATCCCGGAAGTACTCATCCTCGAAGTTTTCCATCACCTTAATCGTGCGATCAATCACTTGAGTGAGAGCAAACTCCGCGTTCACCTTTTCCGTCTCGATAATTTTTATGACGTCTTTGGTGAGGAATGGAT
>JAKLIS010000258.1 GCA_022709485.1 Elusimicrobiota bacterium
CGTCAAGGCCCGCCGAAATGCCTGCCCGGCTTCGAACCCATTTTTTTCTTCGAGATGCACTTGTCCGCTTATGAGCCACAGCTCCGCGAATTGTGGATGCGCGGTTAAAGCTTTTTCAAGGAGGAGATGGGCCTCTGTCAGCCGCCCGGAAATTTTGTGATACAAGGCCCCATATCCCCATGTCATTGAACCGCCCCCCAACGCAAACGCCTTTCCAATATATCCCGCGGCTGCTTCCCGGCGCCCTTCTGCGGCCTCAATAACGGCGGCCCAGATGAATCCCCCTTCCTGGCGATCACTGGCTTTCATCGCCGCCTCTGCCGTTTCGCGAGCCAAACCCAATTCATTTTGGAGGAAAAGGCTTTTGGTCAAAAGGGAGTAGGCCTCTGCTTGATTTAGCCTTCTGTCCAACAAAGGCCTTAAAACGGGGCCCACCAGATCGAACTGACCCCTGTCCAAATAGATTTCGGCCAAAGAAAGAGCGGCCTCTCCCAAATCCGGCGCCAACCGCTCTGCTTCGGAAAAAGCGTTAACCGCCTGGGCGTCTTTTCCCCCGCATAAATAGGCCCACCCCCGCGCCATATGAGCATAAGCCCACCGGGGAAAATACCCCGAGAGAATTTGGGCCAGCCGGTCTGCTTCGGCGCATTCTCCGCGCAGGGCGTAAGCCTTCACCTGCCACATCACCGGCCAAGGGGATTTGGGCATCAGAGACGCCGCCGCAGCCAATGCTCCCGCAGCCTCGTCATAAAGACCCTTCTCTAAAAGAGTTAAACCATAATCCAGTTTGACCCAACCGTTGTTTGCCCCTCCCCGCAAAGCGCGATCCATTTCTTCCGCGGCTCTTTCCCAATAATTTTGCTTGGCCAATATAGTCGCGAAATTGGCGCGAATTTCAGGATTTTCCTTAAAACCATCCGACAAACGGTTAAATTCCCTCATGGCCTTTTCCATCTCTCCCAAATCCACATAGGCTTGCATGAGGGCGATTCGGGCCTGATCAAAATCGGATTTTATAGCCAACGATTGTAAAGCGAGTTCACGCGCCTCGACGGGATCGCCTCGTTCTTTTTTGATCCGGGACAAATAATAAAGAGGCAAAGGAGACTTGGGGTCGTATTTCCGGCTTAATTCAATTTCCTCCAAAGCATATTTGTCGGTGCCCTGGACCAAATGCATGAGTCCTTTGTAGAGATGCGCGGTGGAATTGTTGGGATCGAGGGCGAGGATCCGGTCAAATTCTTTTTTCGCTTTGTCGGCAAAAGGCCGGCCTAATCCAACGTCGGACTCATCCGAGGCGGGAATAAACATGGTCTGGTCTTGGTATCCGGCGTCCCAATAAAATTCACCCAAGGCCGCGCGAACGCGGATTTCCTCTTCTTTGGAGAGATTTTGGCGGTTCAGTAATCTTTCATATTCAGCAATGGTCCCCGATTCGTTCGCCTGGGCCAGATTCGTATTCAATTGATAAAGAATGTATGAGGGCCGGTGCGTGAACCACCAGGTGAAGGCCCCGCCCGAGGAAATAAGGACAAATAGGAAGGCCAGCGTGGAAGGGGCTAACTTAAATGAGGGCCATTTTCTTTTCTTCGCGGGCATTGGATGGGTCGCATGATAATTAATCGAGGAAGGGATTAAAACCGAATTGCTGCTGGACGAAGGGAATAAGGCAATATATTCACGAGCTTCAGGGAACGAAAGACGAATCCGATTCCTTGTTTCACTCCCAATGGCGTTTTTAAAAAATGCCTTACGGAGGCGCTCACTCTAAGCCTTTTCATTCCCGCGGTGCACCAATCCGCACACTTTGCTTTCTCCATTTAAAAACGTCATCACCCCGACATAGCCGCCCGGATAAAAGTGAAGAGACAGATCCCCCGGTCTTTGATTCACTCCCCGAAATGCGGCATTCCAACCAAACCATCCTTTCCTTCGGCGTCCTTCGTTTTGAGCACCCAGAGAAAACCGGCCATCGCAAAAAATCAGGTGATCAAATTCATTGGATCCATCGTGAGTGAGAATTGGGAACATTTCCGTCTTAACCCCTCTGGGCGAAGAAAAATATTTTGGCGGCACTCTTACCATCGAGGCCAGGGATAAGGAGCTTATGGTTATCAACACTTTGGCCGAAGAAAGTTACTTGTTTTCGGTGGTGGCTCATGAGCTTCCCAAAGATTGGCCACGCGAAGCGGTTCGAGCCCAATGTGTCACGAGCCGCACTTATATGGAAAACAATTTAGGCCGGCATAAAAAAGAAGGCTTTGATTTTTGCGACCTGGCTCATTGCCAGGTTTTTAAAGGTAATCCCTCCAATTTTTTGGCCCTCGAAAAAGTCCTGAGGGAAACGCCGCCTTTCGTTCTTTCTTTTGAAGGAAAAAATGCCGAAGTTTTCTTCCATTCCACCTGCGGTGGCCATACTTCCAACAATGAAGATGTTTGGCCCGCTCATCAACCGATACCCTATTTGAGAGGTCAACCAGACGGCCAAGGATCGCCCCATTGCCGCCATTCCCCTTTCTTCTCTTGGACCGTACGGAAAACGAAGGCTGAGATGGTCCAAGTTCTTCCGTCGGAAAAGCGAAAAGAGACCGTTGAGGATATTCGAATTCTTAAAAAGGATACTTCAGGAAGAGTGAAGCGCATATTTATTCAATGCGGGCCCCAAAAAATAGAAATGTCGGGGGATGAGTTCTATTTGGCTTGGGGACGAACGCTTGGTTGGCACGAATTAAAATCGACTTTATTTGAGGTAAATCAGGATGAAAGGGGATTTGTTTTTAAAGGACGGGGCTTGGGACACGGGGTGGGGCTGTGCCAATGGGGCGCCAGAAATTTGGCGGAGAAAGGTTATGGCTTTAGAGAGATCCTCTCCTTTTATTTCCCGAAAACTGTATTAATGAAAAGTTGCCGACCTTAATAATTTCAGCCGTTCGCGACTTCAATTTTTCGGACGGTGCTGCGAAGCATATGGGACCGACGGGAACGGTTGGTCAAGGCAAAATGGTTTTGAACCTTTCGCAAGATATTTTCCGCTTTCCCTTTAAAAATACATTCTCCCTTTTCATCTTTCATGAGGTAAACGCCGGGTCCGGAAGGAAGCCCCGCGATAGCGGAATAATTCAAACCCTTGGGCAAGATTAAATTTCCCAACTGGAAAAACACCTCCAACTCTCCCCAC
>JAKLIS010000259.1 GCA_022709485.1 Elusimicrobiota bacterium
ATTTTTGGAATAAAGTTCCCCGGAGCGCCTTGATTAAATCTCTTTTTTTCTTGGGGCTGGGGATGACAATTTTTCTATTTTTGCCCATTCGTTCTCTTCAAAATCCTCTTTTGGATTGGAGCAATCCGGAAAAATTTTCCTCTCTTTTTAATCTTTTAAGCCGTAAAAGTTACGCCGGAACCCTGGATCTCCTCTCCTTGAATTATAAACGCGGTGAGAATTTCATTCCCAATCTCATCCTCTATTTCCAGCAGTTCATTCAATCCTTTGGTTGGTGGGGGGCCTCTCTATGTTTGTTGGGCGCTTTTCAAACGGGGCGGGAAAGGGTCAAGGGAAGCTTATTTTTTCTGATCTGCTTTCTTATCACGGGCCCCTTGTTTCTTTTCCTGGCGAATATGCCCCCCAATCCCCATGCCGTGGCCATTGTCCAAGCCAGCTATATTGTCCCGGATTTGTTTTTGGTCTTTTATCTGGCCATGGGCCTTCGCTTTTTAAGCTTAAAGATTAAAAAGCCGGGAGCGCTACTTGTACTTGTTTCGGTCTTAATGGTTTACGGTGCCCTTCAGAACGGTTTGATAGTTTCAAAGAGGAACAATTTTTTTGTCCGGGATTATGTGGATAATGTTTTTAAGAGTTCTCCTCCCCATAGTATTGTCGTCATGCATAAAGATGTTCAGTTGTTTTCCCTTTGGGAGGCACAATTAATTCAGTCTCGTCGTCTAGATTTGGGCGTGGTGGCGACGGGTTTATCGGGGAGTCCCTGGTATTGGGAGATGATGCAAAGATGGGGAACCCATTGTCCGGCTGTCGCTTCCCTCAAGGAACCCGGCGGTTGGGAAAAACTTGAACGAGCCAATAAAAGTCGGAAGATTCTTCACGGTTATGAGACCGATTTTGTTGAAACGCCCAAATTAAAAGAAATTCCATCGGGATATTTGGCTCGAATTGTTTTGGCCGAAGAAAAAGACTATCGCTTAAATCCATTTATTCTAAACGAAATGGCCCTTTACCGGGGTCGATATAAATATGGCGAAAATCCGGATTTCTTTTCTTCAGATTTAATTGGAGATGCCTCCCGGGCCTTTTTTAAACATGGATTCAACTATCTGATGCAAAAAAATTTCGGACGGGCTCATGCCTTCATGAGGAAAGCCCAATCTCTTGATTCGCAATTTGTTCGTCCTATATCGGACAGGGCCTACATGAAATTTGTGTCCGGGGAAAATCTGGAAGCCAATCGTCTTCACCGCTTGGCGATTATTAAATTGGAATCATTGCTAAACATGGCCGCGGAATATAAGAGTCTGCCGGATGTGGTCCAAGGTCTCAACCGGGAACTGGCAGACGCTTATTTAAACTTTGGGGCAAGTTCGGAAAAAGCAGGAAATAAAGAAGCCGCCAGGACCGCCTATCAAAAGTCCATATGGATTTATCCATCCGCCCAAGCGTTCTACAATTTAGCGGTCACTTATTGGGCCGCCGATTGGCCGGCTGTCGTCACTAACCTTAATAAAGCCATTCAAATGGATCCCGCATTTCCTCAGATCAATAAATACTTGGAAGAGGCGCGAAATCACCTTGGTTCAAAAACTTAAATTGGGGCTTGTTCTTTTTTTCCTTGGAATCCATTTCATTTTGGGGTTCCAAGCCATCCGTTGGATGTCGCCCACATATGATGAATCCGTTCACCTAACTGCCGGGTATGTTTATTTAAAGACGGGCGATTATCGGCTTAATGGATACCACCATCCGGCTTTCGCAGAGATGTGGTCCGCATTGCCCTTATTATTTCTAAAACCTTTTGTCCCCGTGCACCATCCCGCCTGGGTCCAGCAAAAATGGGATCCCTCTGATCAGTATAATTTTGCGGACAAATTCATCTTTTCAAATCGAGTGCATCATGAAACGCTCATGAAATGGGGGCGAATTTTTCAACTCCTTTTATCGGGTCTTTTGGGATTGGTTTTGTTTTTTGTGGGCAGAAAGATGGCGGGTCTTTGGGGGGGTGTTTTGGCCATGGGATTTTGGGCTTTCTCGCCATCCGTCCTGGCCAACGCGACGGTTATCACGACCGATTTGGGTTTTTCAATTTTCTTTTTTGTGTTTTTTTCGTCTTTTCTTTTTTTCCCGAAGGTCAAAGGGATCGGCCTGGCCGGGTTGGCTTTGGGATTATGTTTTGGAAGCAAGTATTTGGCGGTCTCCATTGTTCCCATATTGCTTTTACTGGCCGTCTTTTACTTTTTTTCATCCCCCAAAGTGATTAATCGACAGACAGCCAGAAGGGCGTTGATAGTTATTGGAATCGGGATAATTGTTTTGCTCGTTATTTACCGATTTTCCTCACTTTCGGTTTTTTGGGAAGGTCTTTCTCGGATTTTTTCTCGATCTCAAGCGGGCCGGGCCAGCTTTTTATTGGGAGAACGTTCAATCTCAGGACGATGGGAATATTTCCCTGTCGTATTTTTAATTAAAACCCCGCTTCCGGTTTTAATAGGGTGCTTGGGAGCGATTATTCTGGGAATTCGAAATAAAATTTCTCTTCCGATTTATTTATGGTTACCTCCTTTGCTTTTCTTCGGGGCGGCTTGCTTATCTAAAGTTCAGATTGGGCAGCGCCATATCTTGGCGATTTATCCCTTTATTTTTCTTGTCATTGGGGTGATTCTCGCTCAGAAACGCTGGTCCTTGGGGTTGGGGTGCCTCCTCCTGGCATGGAACGCGGTTAACGCGGGAATAGTGAGCCCGAACTTTCTGACTTTTTTTAATGAGGCCGTTGGAGGAAGCTCCCAAGGGTATCATTATCTCACCGATTCCAACTTGGATTGGGGCCAAGGACTTAAGCTGCTTCGTTCTCATCTTCCTGCGGAAGATTTGGATAAGGGAATCTACTTAAATTATTTTGGCGTGGTCGATCCGAAGGAATACGGCATTAAATATATTCCCGTCGGATTTGATTCTTTCGTGCGCCACGGTGAACCGCCCGCGGAATTTAATGGGACCCCCACCAAATTCGCCATTTCGCTCACCAATCTCCAGGGAACCTATTATGCGGATCCCCAATTTTTCTCCTGGTTAAAACAGTACCGGCCATGGAAAGTGGTAGGGAATTGCATGTTTGTTTATGATTTTTCGAATGTCCCGTCCGCCATTGAAAGGATTAATCAGATT
>JAKLIS010000026.1 GCA_022709485.1 Elusimicrobiota bacterium
CAGGCATTTCGGCGAGCCTTGACGTTAAAACCATATCTTCTTTGGGCTCATCTTGGACTGGCGCAAGCGTATCTGTCTCAAGGGAACCCTGAAATGGCCCGGGATGCCGTTAGGAACGCGCGGCGGATTAATCCCAAAAACGCGGAAGTTATTAAGTGGGTTAAAAAAATGGGGCTCTCTTGAAAAAATCCTCTTTCCCCTATGCCAGTTTAATTTTGTTTCTCCTTCAGATTTCCTTTTTTGTCTGGCAGATGGGGATGGCGAATATCGGGCTCGGATTTCATCTTCATGAAGATTACGCCTTTGAATGGAACCGCTTTTTAATGAATCCCCGGAACGAGTGGCCCACCTTGATTAGCAGCGCGTTCTTTCATGGCGGGTGGGGTCATCTTATCGGCAATTTGTTGTTTTTCGCTGTGTTTGCGCCGGTGGTGGAATTATCCCTCGGTTCAATTCCATTTTTTGTCATCTATGTCGCCGCGGCTGTTTCGGGGGCTTTGGCCCAGGCCTACTTTTCTCCGATTGGTTCTCTTTTGGGAAGTTCCGGCGCGATCTCCGGCCTCATGGGGACGGTGTTTGTGATGTATCCCATGAAAATGCCGCAAGGCCTCTTTAAACGATATTTCCCTTGGATAAGCCGTATTCCTGTTTTTGTTTATGTGGGAGCTTGGTTTTTATGGAATCTCCGAATGGGATTTAAATCCATCATGCCGCCGCCTCTTGATGACTTTTCTCATCAGGTGGCTTACTTGGATCATATTTTTGGTTTCGCGATCGGGGCCTTTTTAGGGTTCGCGTTTTCTCTTTATCAGAGGCTCCGGTTCCGTGAAGAATAGCGGGAAATGGGGGAATTGACGCGTGTTCCAAATTTTCGGCCATAACTGATATGATTAATCTTCAATTTTGGTCGGCCTTTTTAAATCCAAAAATATCTAAACTTCCGGAGGATTTTTATTCATGAAAAAAATATTTTTTACACTTTTTTTCGGCTTTTCTTTCACCCAACTCCACGCCTTTGATCAACAAAAGGTTTCAGATCATATGATGAAATTTTGGAATCTTGATTCCAGGGACAAACTTGCCGTTAGTACGCCCGTCGCCAGCCAATTTAAGGAACTTAAAGTCGCCACCGTTACCATTCGAAACAATCCCTATCCCGTGTATTTCACCTCCGATGAGAAATATTATTTTTGGGGGAATCCCATGGATCTTTCAATAGATCCCGATAAAAGCCGAATGGAGAACATCAGGCTCAAAAGAGTCCATTCAAAAGGGTCCCCGAACGCTCCGGTTACCATCGTCGAATTTTTTAATTTCCAATGTCTTCATTGCCGGCATGCGAATGAAACCTTAGAAAAGGAGCTTTATAAGACCTTTACAAAAGATCAAGTCCGGTGGGTCGCCAAAAATTTTCCCTTTGACCAAAGCGAATGGGCTGAGCCGGCGGCCATTGCGGCTGAATGCGCCGCTCAACAAAAAGATGAAGCTTATTGGGATATGGCGGATCTAATTTTTAGCACCAATACCATTGACCAGAAAAATCTGAAACAAAATGTGATGGGGTTCGCGAAAAAATTGAATTTAAACACGAAAAAATTTGAGAAATGCTTTGACGGCAAGGAGACCATTGAGAAAGTGCGGGCCGATAAGATGGAGGGGAAAAAATTGGGGGTGAGTTCAACTCCCACATTCTTTATCAACGGCCGTCTCAAGCGGGGTTTCAATAATTTTGAAGATATTAAAGTTGTCATTGAAGAAAAACTGAAGCAAAAGAATTAGTTCTTCGCCTGGGTCGTCCTAAATTCTCATTTTCCGTAGGAGGATCCTATGAAAATTGGCGTTCATTGCTCTGTTCGTAAAGGTTTTGAAGGGGCGCTTTTGGAAGCGCGCGATCTTGGCTGTGAGACATTTCAAATTTTCACCCAGAGCCCGCGTGGTTGGAAAACCCGGCTTTATCAAGATTCCGAGTTCGAAAAATTTAGACGCCGCCGGTCAGAGTTTAAAATCGGCCCTCTTGTCGTTCACTCTCCTTATTTACCCAACCTTTGCACTTCGGATCCCGCACTTTATAAAAAGTCTGTGGACTGGCTCTTGGCCGACCTTGGCCGGTGTGAAAAACTGGGAGCTGATTACCTGGTCATCCATCCAGGGGCCTATTCCCCGGAGTCGAACGTTAAAACCGGCTTGGATAATTTCGTGGATGCGCTCTGCCAAGGATTTGCCGCTTCCGGAAGATCCGTTGTCGTATTAATTGAAAACATGGCGGGCGGCGGCCGCCGGCTGGGTTCTTCATTTAAAGAGCTTGCATGGGTTTTGTCTGAAGTGAAAAATGAAAAGCGTCTGGGCATTTGCTTCGATACCTGTCACGCCATGGGCGCCGGTTATGACTTATCCAATTCTCAAGGCGTAGATCGAACACTTTCTGAATTTGACAAATTTATCGGATTGGAAAGAATAAAAGCCTTTCACGTCAATGATTCCAAAGATGGATTGGGGAGCCGGCGGGATCGGCATGAACATATCGGGGAAGGTTCCATCGGATCAAAAGGATTTAAGGCGTTATTTTCCCACCGGGCCTTTTCTGAGTTGCCGTTAATCCTTGAAACACCCAAGATCCCCGCGCCAGAGTCCGACCTCAAAAACATGAAAGCTTTGAAATCCCTTACTCCCTAAACCGTCTTCCTGCGAGGGCGCCGTCCATTCCTGCGGAATGACGGATTTTCGCGGGAATGACGGATTTTCGCGGGAATGACGGCCACTCCGGTTTTACTCCAGGCCGGGAATGACGGGGCATTAAATGACGACGCCATTGCGGGAATGACGATGTCGTCTTCGTAGATTTTAAGCCTGGAAAAAGATAAAAAATACCTCATGTGCGGCCGGTTTTCCGAAGTGGTGAAGCTGTCGGTCCTTTCGAAGCGGTTCAAATTCGAGCCGGGGGATATTCCCTGGAAACCGCGGTATAACATGGCCCCCGGCCAAGATGGGTTAACGGTTATTCACCAAGAAAAACGCCAAGCCGTCATGATGCGCTGGGGGCTCATTCCGTCTTGGGCCAAAGATCCCGCCATTGGTTTCAAGATGATCAACGCCCGGGCTGAAACGCTCGTCGAAAAACCCAGTTTTCGAAAACCCTTGATGGAAAACCGTTGCCTGGTCCTGGCGGACGGTTTTTACGAGTGGAAATTGGATCCGGTTAAAAAAATAAAAATCCCGATGCGGGTTGTTTTGAAGTCCAGAGAGCCCTTCGCCTTCGCCGGTCTCTGGGATACATGGAAAGACCCCAGTGGAAAAGAAATTCAGAGTTTCACCATTATTACGACCCCCTCCAATGAATTGCTTGCGCCGCTTCATGAAAGAATGCCCGTCCTCTTACAAGAAATAGAAGAGTCGGTATGGCTGGATCCCGCTATGTGGGATCCTAAACTTTTGAGACCCCTGTTAAAATCATTCCCGTCCGATTTGATGGAATTTTTTCCGGTGTCGACTATCGTTAATTCGGCCCAAAATGATGTGGAAGCTTGTATTGAGCCTATTTCTTTGGTGTGATTTGAATATGAAAAACTTAATCATTCTTTCGATTTGTATGGGTCTCGGCATGGGGCCCTTATCGGCCGGAGAACTGTCCCGGGATTTGGTGTCCGAGGACGCTTCACTCCGCCAGGCGGCTCTCAATCGCCTATTTGAAATGGACAATGACAGTAAGAAAAAGATAATTAAGAAATTTGACGCTTTTCTGGAGAGCCAAGAAAGCGGCCCCAATCCGCTTTACATGGTTGAAGCGCTCGGCCGGATGGGGCCGGAGGCCATCCCGGTTTTGGCCAAAGGGCTATCAAAACCAGATTACAAGGTCCGGGCGGCCGCCGCCGACGAATTGGGGAACAAAGGGGCTCAAGCATCCGAAGCTGTTCCGCGACTCATTTCTCAATTAAATGATTCCAGTTTTTTGGCGCGAACAAAAATCATCCGGGCTTTGGGGAAAATTGGGTTGCCTCCGGAGCAAATTGAAACAGCCCTAATTCCTGTTTTGGAAGACCGCGACGAGGGCATCCGTGCTGAAGCGGTTGACGCTTTGGGAATGTTGGGGCCTTCGGTTCAGAAAGGAGTTAAGCCTCTTCAAAAGCATTTAAAAAAAGACACGTGGAATATTCAATGGAAAGCGGCCAAAGCGTTGGGAGACATCGGATCGCCTGCCAGACGCGCCATCCCCACCCTAATTGACGCCTTATATAGCGATAAAGAGATCGTAAGAAATCAAGCCCGGATTTCCCTTGTCCGTTTGGGGCCGGCCGCCGTTCCCGCCCTTAAAAAAGCCCTAAAAACAAAACACCGCCGAGTTAAGGATGACGTGATTAAGTCTCTTGAAGAGATTAATTCTTCGGAATCTAGAAACGTGTTAAAGAAGATGAATAAATGAAAGAAATAAAAATGGAAGAGCCGGAATATAAAGCCCTGGGGCAAGCTTTGCGGCGGGTTGAGTTTTTTTCCGGATTAAGTGTGGCGGAACTGGACCGGATTTTTTCCTATATCAAACTGTATGCCGTCAATCCCGGTGAGATTATTTTCAAGGAAGGGGGGCCCGCCGACGCCCTTTTCATTGTTTATCAAGGCAATTTAAACGTTCAAAAGAAAAAATTCCCGTGGGGATCGAAAGAGGTGGCCATTTTAAGCGCGGGGAATATCTTCGGGGAGATGGCGCTATTGGATCGGAAAAAGCGATCGGCGACCGTTCGAGCGGCCGATTTCTCCAAGCTTTTTGTTTTGTTGACGTCTGATTTTGATCGGGTGGTGAGCAATAATCCTCAGTTTCTTGAGCAAATGAAATCCGTCGCGGACCACCGCAAATTTGTCAACCGAACCGGTCCTTAAAAACTTTTATCGAGTTTTCCTCGACCTCACCTATTCGACACGGATCGTCTCAACCGAAGTGAATTCAAAATCACCGACACGGAACTAAAGCTCATCGCGGCGGCCGCAAACATCGGGCTTAATAAGACTCCCCACAAGGGATATAAGAGTCCGGCCGCCAACGGAACCCCCAACAGGTTGTAGAAGAAAGCGAAAAATAAATTCTGTTTGATGATGGCCATTGTCCTCCGGCTTAATTTGAATGACGAAATAACCCCGTCCAGCTGGCTGTTAAGAAGGGTCACGGAAGCCGTTTGAATCGCCACGTCCGTACCTTTCCCCATCGCGATTCCCACATCGGCCGACGCCAATGCCGGGGCGTCATTGATCCCGTCTCCCACCATCGCCACAGGTCCTTTGGATTTTTTGAGCTGGGTTATGAAATGGCCTTTATCTTTGGGCAGAACCCCGGAAATAACTTCTTGGATTCCCAATGTTTTGGCGATTCCATGAGCCGTGAGGGGGGAATCTCCCGTGAGCATAACGACGGAAATCCCTTCGTCTTTCAAAAATCGGATGGCGCCAACCGCGGAGTTTTTTATGGGGTCCGCGATCCCAATAAGCCCTTTAAGATTATTTTCAACGGAAATGAAAATCACCGTTTGCCCTTTTTCACCCCACTCATTGGCTCCGGAGAGGAGATCTTGTGGGATAGCGGTTAAATTTTCTATCCATTGTTTATTCCCAATTGAAACTGTTCTTTCGTTTATTTCGCCGGATATTCCAAGGCCGGGGTGGTTTTGAAAATTTTGGACGGGAAGTATTTGGACGTTTCGTTCTTGGGCAAGCTTTACCACTGCTTTCCCCAATGGATGTTCACTTTGAGATTCCAATGAGGCCGCCCATTGGATAAGTTCGTCTTCTGAAGTATCGATGGGTATAAGTGAAACAACATGGGGCCTCCCCTCGGTTATGGTTCCTGTTTTATCTAAGACCACGGTCCTCACTTTTCCCAAGGCTTCCAAAGCCTCCGCGTTCCGAAACAGCACGCCTTTTTGAGCTCCCCGGCCCACCCCCACCATGACTGCCATCGGGGTGGCCAACCCGAGCGCGCAAGGACAGGCAATGATGAGGACCGCCACCGCATTCAATAGGGCGTGCGCCAACTTGGGTTCAGGGCCCCAGAGAGCCCAGAAAGTGTATGTGAGGGCGGCGCTTCCGATAACCAAAGGGACAAAAATCGCGGAAACCCGGTCTGCCAACCGTTGGATGGGCGCCTTGCTTCTCTGGGCCGCCGACACCATCTGGATAATTTGCCCCAATATGGTTTCTTGGCCAATTTTTTCTGTTTTAAAAATAAAACTCCCATTGGTGTTGATGGTCCCCGCCCAAACCGGGTCACCGATTGATTTCTTAACCGGAGTGGGTTCTCCGGTCATCATTGATTCATCCAAGATCCCATTTCCTTCGATAATATGTCCGTCCACGGGAATTTTCTCTCCGGGTTTAATTCGAAAAGTGTCTTCGGGTTTAATGTCCTCAATGGAAATAATGGATTCTTTTCCGTTCGGGTGAACGATGGCGGCCTCTTTCGGGGCCAGTTTCATTAAGGACTGAATGGCTTGTCCTGTTTTTTGCCGGGCTTGGAGTTCCATCACCTGGCCCAAAAGCACAAGGGTAATAATGACGGTCGCGGACTCAAAATAAACGCTCAACTCTCCATGTTGCCGGAACGTGTCCGGAAAAAGGCCCGGGGCCAATGTCGCCAGAAAGCTATAAGCCGCCGCCAACCCAGTCCCCAAGGCGATGAGGGTAAACATATTGAGATTCTTAGAGATAATCGATTGCCACCCTTTGAGGAAAAGCGGCTTCCCAGAGTAAAAAATCACCGGGAGTGACAAAATTAATTCGATGAAGTTGACGCCCCGGTTTGAGAGGGGCAGGTGGACTAACATTTTGGTCATGGAAAGGAGGAAGATGGGGACGGTAAACAATAGACCCCACCAAAATCTTTTTTGAAAATCGTTCAATTCCGGATTTTCCATATTATCGGACGGCCGCACCGGCTCCAGCGCCATCCCGCATATCGGACAAGATCCGGGAGTTTTTGAAAAAATTTCCGGATGCATGGGGCAAGTCAAACCCGCCGCATCCTTTGGTATTGAAAGGGATTTTCTCTCTAAAGTGTCGCTAATGTTGGATTTCGCGAACTTTTTGGGATAAGTTTGAAATTGTTTCAGGCAATGAGGAGAACAAAATCCGATGAGTTCTCCATTCCATTTTGTTGAAAATTTAGGGGGGAATTTAACCGTCATCCCGCAAACGGGGTCAGTTAAGTTTTTACTTTCCGGATGGGATTTGGTTATTTCTTTCGACATCAGATTTGAGATCCTAACACCCATAACCTATATAAGAAGGATTAGTTCCAAATTCAATTGATTAGTTTCAAGGCCTGTATGCGGCGGAATTCATAAAGTAATATTGGCTTCTATTCTGCTGAAATGGACCTTTCGCGAGGCCCTTTGAATCATGAAAAAAATTTTAATTATTGAGGACGAAAAAGACCTCCTTAAACTTCTCAAATATAATTTTGAGAAAGAAGGATATAAAACCGTCACAGCCTCGGACGGAGAAGCGGGTTTGGAGGCTTTTAAAAGAGAGAAACCCGACCTTGTCATTTTGGACATCATGTTGCCGGAGCTCAACGGGTACGAATTTCTAAAAATCGTTCGGCGGGATTCCGGCGTGCCGGTCGTTGTTCTGACCGCCAGGAAAGAAGAGGTGGATAAAATCCTCGGGTTTGAATTGGGGGCCGATGATTTTGTGACAAAACCCTTTAGCGTGAGAGAGGTATTGGCGCGGGTCAAAACAATTTTGAAACGGATTGAGGCGCCCGCACGTTATCAAATTCATGGGCGAATGGGGGATTTAGAAGTGGATTTTGATCGCTTCGAAGTGCGAATCAAAGGAAGGCCGGTTTCTTTAAGCACAAAAGAATTTGATTTTCTCAAAATACTCATTGAGGCGGATGGAAAAGTCCTTTCGCGCGAAAAAATACTCGAGAATGTGTGGGGATATGATCAGTCGATGGAAATCGATACGCGAACCATTGATCAGCATATTTCCCGCTTGAGAGAAAAGCTGGGTCATGAATCCGAACGGATCGTGACGGTCAAAAATAAAGGATATCGAATCAAATTGGATTAAGGAGTTTTTCCTATGTTCAAATGGTTTTTTAGCCGATTATCCCGCCGTTTGGGATTTATTTTCGCGTTATTCGTCATCCTTCCCATGTTTTTGTTGGACGTTTTTCTTGTGAAATCCCAAAAAAAACAATTCATTCATGAATTGACGGAAAGTCAGTATGTCCAAGCCCGGCTCATTAACTCCCAAGTGGACTCTTCCTTTTATGTAACCGGTTTTGAGAGCGTGCTTCAAGAATTGGCTGTTCGTCTGTCTCAAATTTCCGGCGCCCGCATTACTTTAATTGGAAAAGACGGAGTTGTGCTTGGAGATTCCAATGTTTCTGTTGATTCCATCCAGAAATTACCCAATCACAAAAACCGCCCGGAGGTGAGGACGGCGATGGCCGGCCAATCCGGCGCCAGTGTGAGGTACAGCGACACCCTTAAAGAAGAGTTTTTATATTCCGCCGTTCCCGTGTTCGGGAATAAGGAAATAAAAGGAGTCGTCCGGGTGGCCTTGCCCTTGACCAAGATCAACGATCAATTTAGCCATGTTCGTTCTTCCATATTTTGGCTGTCTGGCATATTAATAATGGCGGGGTTAATTATTTCCATTTGGGTTTCCCGCTCAATAAGTCAACCTGTTCAAAAAATGAATGATTTGGCCCATCGCATGGCAGAAGGGGATTATGACGTTCGCCTGCGAGATCTTCCCCGGGACGAGCATGCGGGCCTTGGGGAAGCTCTCAATCGGATGGCTGAAAAAATTAAAAAAACAGTGAGCGATCTAACCCAGGAGAAAGTCCAACTGCAAGCGGTATTTGCCTCCATGGTGGAAGCCGTGGTGGCTGTGGATGAAACTGGCCGGGTTTTCGTCATTAACCCTTCATTTTCAAGAAACTTTGGCGTTTCCCAAGAAGATGTCAGTGGGAAATCATTCCTCGAGGTCCTTCGGCAATCCCAATTGGCTGGCATCCTTGAGGAAGTCCTGTCAACCAAAGTTGAAAAATCGGAAGAGATTCAGGTTTTTAATCCGGATCTTCAAATTTTCGACGCCCACGCCTATCCGCTCATGAAAGCCGCCCAATGCCGGGGGGTTCTTCTCGTCTTGCATGACATCACCCGCGTGAGAAAACTGGAGCAAATTCGAAAAGACTTTGTCGCGAACGTCTCTCATGAGCTCCGGACGCCCTTGGCTTCCATTAAAGGTTACGCGGAAACGCTTTTAGATGGCGCCTTGAATGATAAGAAAAATCGCAGAGACTTCGTGGCTGGCATCGAATCCCAGGCGGATCGCATGGGCAAATTGGTGGACGACCTTCTTGAATTATCAGCCATCGAATCCGGTAAAAGGTCCTCTAGCGTGGAAACAGTTGATTTGAAGGAATTGTATGAAGATTTGATTCCTTCTTTGGAACCAGCGGCAAAAAAAAATCAGGTGAAAATCCACATTAAATCCCTGAAATCCATTTCTCCCTTTCAGGCGGACCGAAACCAATTGAAACAAGTGTTTTTGAATCTTCTTGATAATGCCGTTAAATTCAACAAACCCAATGGAACGGTGGTCGTGACTGCTGAAAATATAGCGCATGGGATCAAAGTGGTCATCGAAGACACGGGAATTGGCATCCCGGAAGAAGATTTGCCCCGGATTTTTGAGCGATTTTACCGCGTGGACAAAGCGCGCTCTCGTGAATTGGGCGGCACCGGCCTCGGCCTTTCGATCGTTAAACATATTATTGAAGGCATGGGCGGGTCCATTCAGGTTGAAAGCGTCCTCGGAAAAGGTTCTCGTTTCCTCCTTTTTATCCCCGCCTAAGGGAAGGGGTCAAGTCGCTACATGACTCATTTTTTGAGTCAAAAAATGAGTCATGTAGCGACTTGACCCCTTCTTCCCCTGCTAGCGACTTGACCCCTTCCCCTATTGCCGAAGTCAAAAAAATACGGTTCAATTGCCGTTGCCCCAGTGGGGATTTAATTTTTTTTAAAGGAGAACCAAAAAATGGGAAAAATGGTTAGTTTGTTTTTGACTGTGCTGACAAAGCCGGCGGTTGCTTTGAAAAATTTGAAAGAAGAAGGAGAAACCGTTGGAATCGTTCCGT
>JAKLIS010000260.1 GCA_022709485.1 Elusimicrobiota bacterium
GGTGGACTTTCTCCGTCACTTTGCCCACCCGCATGACGCTCACTTCGAGGACGTCTTTCACCGAGGGCTTGGAAGAAGGGGTAAATGGCGCCTCGCCAACGCCGGGAATTGTGAGTTCAATAAATTGACCGGTCCGAAAGCTCACCGGTTGCTCAGGTTTAAACCGAATGGTTTTTATGGTCGGCGTCTCGGTGATGACTTCTAAGACTTCCGACTTGAGCATCCGATAAGGATTTTTTTCAAGCATTGTTAACCAGCCTTCTTAAAACCTTCCGGATATCAATTTTGGCCGGGCACGCGATGACGCAGCGGCCGCACCCCGTGCAGGCATATACGTTGTTCAATTTTGGGAAGAAATCGAATTTTTTTTCGAAGCGGTTCCTGAGACGCATCCACAATTTTTTTCGAGGATTGCCACCACCGGCGACCCGGGCATAATCTTTGATCATGCAGGAATCCCAAACCCGCATCCGCGCCATTTGCTTTTCGTCTTTCTGGTCGTAGAGAAAAAAGCAATGGCAGGTGGGACAGATATTGGTGCACGCCCCGCACTCAACACAAGTTCTTGATTCTTCTTCCCAAATCTTCCCGTTAAAATTTCGCTCAATGATGCCTTTAAATTTGTCTTGGGTGGGAATTTGGTATTTATTGATATTATCTTTGACGGCCAGAACCGTTTGAGTTCTTTGATCGTCCCGGGCTTTGAGATGGGCGGCGGTGGCTTCGCCAAATAATGAGGCATTCTGGTTTATAAGGGCTTCCCCTTTATTTGTCCCCACTTGGACAATGTACCCACCTGGGATGGTGGACAGGTTTAAGTCAAAATCTCGTTCAGGATAAGGCTGAATTCCGAGGGCCAGGCAAAAGCAGACATCAATGGCGCAGGTGCAATCGGACCCGATGATGAGATTTTTATCGCGGTTCCGAATATAAAAAGGATCGTTATAATCCTTATTTTTAAATACGAAATCCTGAATTAGAAATCCTTTGAGGTCGCAAGCTTTAACGCCCACGATGGCGTAAGGTTTGTGGTTGGCGGGGGGTGCGTCGCCCGAAAAATTTTCGGCCACCCATTCACGAGCGCGGGAGAAAAAAGCTTTAAGTGGCTCAAAAGGGCGGACTTCGCCAACAATGGCCTGTGCAGTTGAATCTTTAAATTTTTTGAAAAAACGTTGGCGGCCTTTTTTGACAGGAAAGAAAACCTCGTATTCGAGTGATATTTTGTTCAGGAAGGTATTGAAATCACCATTTTTTAGAACAAAAAACTTATCCACTCGATAGAGTCTCCTTTGGGAGATCGACAATCCAAATACGGAATGCCTGAAGGAAATTTTTGTTTCTAGGTTGAGGCGTATTTATACAAATTTTCTCGAGACTGCGAATTATTTTTCACAGCATAAAATTAATTCAATTCTTAAATTTGAATATAAGCCGATCCGCGAGCCTTGCAGATGGGGCAGCTCTCCGGCGGTTTCCCAAATTCAATATGGCCGCAAACAGGGCAAAGGAAAAAATTGGTTTCCGCCAGATCCTTTCCCTGGCTCACGGCCTCAAGCGCCATTTTGTAAAGCTGGGCGTGGACCTCTTCCGTTTTGACGGCATAGCCAAACATCCGCTTGGCCTTGTGATTTTCGGCCTCGGCCTGCTTTAGCATGGGGGGATACATTTTTTGAAATTCATAAGTCTCGCCCTCAATGGCGGCCTTGAGATTCTCTTCTGTGGACCCGATGCCGTCAAGCGAGCCCAAATGACCTTCGGCGTGAATCCGTTCAGCTTCGGCGGTTGTCAAAAACAGCTTCGCGACGTTCTTAAATCCATCTCTTTCAGCCTTTTTCGCAAAAGCGCGGTATTTTTGATTGGCTTGGCTTTCTCCCGCGAAGGCTTCTTTAAGATTATCAATGGTTGTTGGCATGAATTTTCTCCTGAATTAGAGTTGATTTTTTAAGAATCGAAATAGGTTTTGGCATCATTGGACAAAAGCAGATAAAAAGCAAACCTAGTGAAAAAAATACCTTTTCCGATGATCAAAAGAAAGATGCCGGCGAAGACTGATAATGTGGCCCATGGATGAGCTTGGGCAATTTTGGACATGGAAATAATCCCCATGAAAAATAAAATCGGAATGCTAAAGAAAAAATTGATTATCGCCATGGGGCCCGTTATAAGAGAGTAAAAGACCAAGACATATTTTGACCATTTTTTCCGAGATTGAATGGCCAAGACCAAGATTACCATTAGGATGAAAGCCCCTATGAATGTAATGGATATTTTTCCCATAACGGGAAGGTTGGCCAGGACTACAGCGATGATGAGAAAAAGAAGCCCAAGTCCAATAATGCTCCATCTGGCTATTGTTATTCCCGTGGGTGTTTGAAGAGATGGGGATCCGCTTTGAACCGGCCCATTTAATTTTTGGGGATTGCCTGCGCCGTGGTTTTTGGGACTCCCCGGACTGAAAATCGAAAATATTTTTGGAAGAAATGGGAGGCTAAAAAAGAACCCCCCCACGATCACCAAAAAGGTTAAAGGAATTTGAAAACGATAACTGATACCAAAGGCTAGGACATACAGACAAAAAATTCCAACCACGGACAGAAAAACATAACCCACTATGTTTATAAGATTGGAAGATGACGAATGGAGAAGAGGGTCGTTTTCCAAAGATTTTGGAGAAGAAGGAGCAGCCTGCCTTTTTTCCCATTTTTCAAAAATTAATCCGCAACGGGAGCATTCCAGGCTCTCCGTGTCATTTTCAGCCTTGCAAGCAGGGCACTTTTTCATTTCTTCCCTATGATAATTGATCCACCAGGTAATCAGCAAAGGCCAAACTGCAGGTGAGACCCGGGGACACCGCGTTTAAAACGTTGAGACCGTTATTAAAACATCACATTTATTCATGACCGACCCTAGGCTTTTACCAATTTTTTAAACGCTCGGAAGCAAACCCATTCCGAACGGGAGAGCGGGAGAACAGGAGCACAAAAAGCCCCTAAACCCCAAGGCATAAGAAGTATTGAGCTCAGGTTTTGTTTTTCCGTCTGAGAAATAAAGTCGTTCCTGAATTAATCCGCCTATGTTGCAAGAGAATAGAAACTTCATGTTTTCCGTTTTTTAGAAACTGCATGGTCTTGCTATGTTTTTGCTGTTG
>JAKLIS010000261.1 GCA_022709485.1 Elusimicrobiota bacterium
AAAGAATAACTCAGCTAAAATATAAAAAAGACAATGAAATTTAAAAAAACAAAATCGTCCAGTTTCCGCGGATACACCCTCATCGAATTAATGTTGGTCGTCTCTATTCTGGGAATTATGGCTTCCATCATTATGCCTCACGCGCAAATCCTTCTCATAAAAGCTATGCAATCCAAAGCCAAAAGCAATCTTGGTGTCCTTCGAACTGTTTTGACTTTGTATTACACAAAGAACGAAGGGGTTTACCCGATGCTTCCAGGCCCCGGCTCAGTTTACACGAATGGAACCCGGCATTCCTTCAGCACCATTTTTGTCCCGGAATTCATTCAAAGAATCCCCACCCCCACTTTAAGAGACGGAATGAATTCTTTCAATGATCTTGCCCGTGATTGGGATAGCTCGGTTAACTTTTTAATGGAACAGGATCCGCCTCAAGATGTATGGATTCAGGAAGGAGCCCCGAGTTATGAGAACATCAGGCTTCGTTGGGCGCCGTATTACTACGATAATGTTCAAAATGTCATCTATATTCCCAATGGGAATTATGACCATACCGGAGTGCAGTATTTTTATAATTGGTAGTAAATATTCTAAGAACTCGACTAGCCCAAAAGAATCGACAAACTTTCCAACCGCCCTTCTCTCAACGCCATTGAAGCCTCTGTCGGAAGAAACCTTCCTTGGTGCTGATGGAACCGCCCATCTAAGATCCACTCAAATTCAACAGGCTTAACGGATCCCGGGCCGAACGTATTTTTCTTTTTGGGGTTGTGATAAGTGATAGGAACTCCGAAAATCTTCAACGTGAGCGAATCTCTTCCCATTTCTGGAGAATCTTCTTTGGTGAACCACTCTTTGGGCAGTTTGGGTTCCGGGGAAAACACAATCTGCCCTTCCATATGGCGGAAAAATTCGTGACCAAAAACAAGGTAGTAAATCATGCTCATGAATTCGACCGTGGCTCCGGATAACCGCGCCACAAATCCTTGGCCATGGAGATCCTCCTGTGCAAAAGCGGAACTTGCAATAAAGGAGGAATTTTGGAAAATGGGACGGCCATAAATCCGGGGATCTCTGAAGGGAATTAAACCCGTCTCTATTTCCTTGAAAAACAAATCATAAAGGCCGGCCTTAAGAATCTCCAACATATATTTATAATGCATATGGAGGAAAATGGATTCGTTTTCAAGCCAGCCGGCTGAGAAAGCTTTAATGCGGCCCAGTTCTTTAAAGTCATGACCCAAGGGAGCGTTGATTTTATACATCCCCAATTTGGAGTCAAGCAAGGCGGATTTTCGGGCAGCAGTATAAAGTTTCCGAGCTCCATTTGAAGACTGAAGCTTCATGGCATGAACCACCCCCTCCAAAAAAGGAGGAACCCGGTGTTGGGTCCATTGCAGTTTGACCAAGTTCTGCTTCCAGCCGTCGCTAAGTTGAGCCGGATCGACCGAATAAGTGAAGTATGATGTCGGCAATTTTGTTTCTGGATCGATGGCCTTTCGGACGGAATAATCGAGGGTTTGAGCCACGAGCTCCAAAAATTGCTTGAGATCGGAAATTTTCAGGGTTCGGGTTTTTCCGGATATTCCAAGGAAAGTTTTCTGCCGAAAACTCTCTCGCGCAGTCGCCAATTTATCCCATGTGGGCCTAAAGTCTTTGGATTGTTGCGATTGAAGGGCGTGACTCACTTCGCGGACAAGCCCATAAATTTCTTGCGGCAATTCAAAGGTTTTATTGGGCGCGAATGGAATCGCATCTTTTAAAAGAATTTTCACAAGGCGCGCCAACTCGAACATTTCATGGGTTGAAGACCCGAAAAGTCCCGGGGCTCCATTCAGCGCATCACACCACCCAGGCCGATCCGCTTCCATTTCAAGCCCAACCCCAAAGGGATCCAGAGTGCTTGCTTTTATGGCCACCAGTCCCGTCAGTTTCACCAAAAGGGTTGTTTTATAAATTTCCCCCTTGCCCATATCTATTCGAACCCGATTGGGCTCCCGGCTTCTTGAAGCGATTAAAGCCATTTTTTGCCAGTCTTGAAAAACCGCATTGTACTGGCGGAACCGCCCATCCGGGGTAATCACGTATTTTTCGCGCCGTGGACGAACAAAATGGTCGGAATCATAGAAGGTGTAGTCCTTTTTATCGTGGAAAAGAAAGCCCTTTTTTTCAGGAAACACAGCCAAATATTGCTCAAGGTGATCGAGGTTATAGATCCAGTGGTCAATCCAATATCCTTCCCCAAATCGGACATTGTGTTCCGGTTTGGACATATCAATCACTTGGCGAAAAATGTTGTCAACATTGAGCGAGTCCAAAGAATATTTACGTATAAATTCATATAACTCCCCCGCCAAAACGGGTTCTTTCTTGAGCCGATCGTATTCGAGCTTGCAGTTCTCCGTCACTTTTACTTGGAATATATTAAGAAGGTCTTGAGGAATCGCGAATTTTACCGGATCAATGATAAGAGGGTTGTACCCATCCATTTGAATTAAGTTGAAAAAGAAATCTAAATTCTCCGATTCCACCGCGGGATTTAAAAGCAAATCATGCCGCCGGTTCTGATTGACGTCCCTAAAATTGCCGTTCCCCTGAGAGTAGTAAGTGGCGGAAACTTGAAAGTTATTATAGTCCCGCTCCATATCGCCGTGTTTCCGGGAATAAAGATGGACAATCGTCCCTTTGGAGCCCACCTCAGTCGGAAGTCCCCCGCGAAGGACATTGTCCATAAAAGTGGCCGCGGCATAAGTGTTCAAACCCGGATTTCCCGATTTAAAACCGAATTCCGATTGAAGTTTTTGAGTCAATCCTTTCATTTCTTCCCGTTTTTCTTTCGAAAACGTTGGGTGGGTCATGAATCTTTCGGCAAATTCCGCCGCTTGCGCGGCATTTTGAACATACCCGTATATGCAATTCCAAGTGACCGTTTCTTCGGGTTTTAGAACCGCTTGCCCGGTGAAAATGCTGGAGGCTAAAACATTCGATATGACGTTCCTTTCCTTAGGGAGGGAGGCGGATTCAACAAATCGGACAGGGGTCAAAAAAGCGGTGTCTTGGGCAAAAATTTTCGTAGGGTCGGTGATCACATCCAACAACTCCCCTTCGCGAAATCCCATGGAGA
>JAKLIS010000262.1 GCA_022709485.1 Elusimicrobiota bacterium
GACTGAGCGTGGCTTTGATTCATCCGATTGGATAGCGGGAAACTTTGATTTGGATAATCGAGGGAATGTGTTATTCGAAGGGCGTCCTCGCTGGGGTAGTCCAGAAAAACAATTACAATCAAAATCCTTGTTTTTCTTCGAGGCGTCTTCTGGCACTGTGACGCGTCTTGAGACGGGGGCAGGGCCGGATCGAAGGGGATGGCCCGCCTTGAGTCCCGACGGCCGATTCGCGGCGTTTGTGGTTTCAAATTCGTCATCGAAATCGCAGGATGGGGGGTTGGTGGTGGCCGAAGTGGGCGCTGAAAATTCGGTGATCGCGGTGAAGGGCCAAATTCGGAACCCTTCTTTTTCGGCGGATGGCCGCTTGTTGACATTTGAATCGCGAGACTCCCGCCTTGTTGGCCGTTCCGAAGGCGGCGTTCTTAATATTTTTATAGTGAAAAATCCCCTTTGGCCAAAATGACCCCCATTTATTTTTGAGGCTCCCTTTTAAAATTTTTAATAGCTATCCTCGGAGATAATAGATATATTCATTGGGCATTTTTCATTAAACAGCTGTTGAGGCTGAAATAATTACGGAGGAAACAAATGGCAAGAAAAATCAATAAGGCGTTCATGAAACCCTTGACGCCCAGCGCGGCTTTGGCCGAAGTCATTGGCAGTAAGCCCATGCCCAGGACTGAAGTCACCAAAAAGCTTTGGGCCTACATCAAAAAGAACAAGCTCCAGGATTCAAAGAATCGGAGAAATATCAACGCGGACGATAGTCTCAAAGCCGTGTTCGGCGGAAAGAAAACCGTCAACATGTTTGAGATGACCAAGTTGATCGCGAAGCACCTCAAATAATATTTGGGCCATTAAATGAAAAAGGGCGTCCGTCTCACGGCGGGCGCCCTTTTTTTCAGAGGGAAGGGGTCAGAAAAGGTTCGTCATGCCGAGAATTTTCTGCTCGGCATCCATGCAGAGATCCCGTGCAAAGACATCACGGAATGACGGACCCACTTGCAACCCTAGCAGCACCGGCACCTTTTCTGACCCCTTCCCCCTCTATGGAAATAAAAAATAAAGTCATCGTCATCACTGGAGCTTCGAGCGGAATTGGGGCCGCCGCAGCGGAGGCGTTTGCCAAAAAGGGCGCGCGCGTTGTTTTGGCCGCCCGGAACGCCGCCGGTCTAAATGCGCTGGCCGATAAAATAAACGCGGCGGGCGCCGGATCCGCGTGGGCTTGCCCCACCGATATGACCCAACGGCATGAGGTGGAAAATCTCGCTCGTGTAACATTTGAACGCTTTGGCCGATTGGACATTTTTATTCACAATGCCGGCATTTCCCATAAAAACGGAACGTTAATGGAGTTGGATGAAAGCGAAGTTCGCCGCGTGATGGAAACCAATTTTATGGGGGGGATTTATTCGACGTGGGCGGCGGTTCCTTACTTGGAAAAATCGGGCGGCGGCCAGCTCATCTTTGTGACGTCTATTATTGGAAAAGTCGGAGTTCCTCGGAATTCCATCTATTGCGCATCCAAATTTGCTTTGCAAGGGTTGGCCGAATCCATTCGGCGGGAGTTGGTGACCAAAAAAATTCGAGTGATTTCAATATGTCCGCCGGGCGTCGATACTCCATTTTTTAAGAACAATGACCGCGCCTTGGTGCGAAAATATCGCCTTCATCCCGTGGAAAAAATCGCCCGGATGATTGTGCGGGCGTCGGAAAAAAACAAGCGGGAAGTGCTTTTAACAATGGATGCGAAGCTCCTTCATTTCCTAAACTGTTTCTTTCCAACGTTAATGGATTGGGCCGTGGTCCGATTTAAAAAGAGGTGAATGTGATGAAGAAATTGTCCTTGGGAGTTTTGTTGGGGGGAGTTGTTTATTTTGCGTGGTGCGCGCTGACATGGATAGTGCTTCCCATTTATTCATCCCAAATCAAACGCCTTCCGGAAGAAACCCTTATTCGGGACACGCTAAAAGTGGTGCTTCAAGAACCCGGACTTTTTGAATTTCCCAGCCGCCAAACGGCCGCCGGGAAATTGAGCAAAGCCGAATTTCAAAAATTATGGACTGAGGGCCCGGTGGGCATCCTGGCGGTCAGTTTAAAAGATCCCGGCCCCATAAATACCAAGCGGATGGGCTTCACTATTTTAGGGTCTCTCCTCACCTCTCTCCTGATAGGATGGATTCTTTTCGCGGCCAGAAAAGAAGCGTTCTGCGTCACCTCGCGGCTCATTGTTTCAGCGGGGCTGGGACTCATGGTGTGGGTGGCCAGCGATTTCATCGCTTGGAACTGGTGGAGTTTTCCAACGGCCTATACTTTCATCACGTTGGCGGACCGCGTCATTGGTTTTGCATTGGTCGGGCTTACTCTGTCCGGTTTTATTCCCAAAGCTGAATAAATATAAAGGAAACAGTTATGGAACTGAGCGTTCAATCCAATACGCCATCAGAAAAATCCATTCAGGAGGAAGTAACTGGGTTTTATAATTTCCGGCATCTGCTTCGGCGTTTGACGGACAATATGGCCCGTTGCAACCGGGGAGATGAAAAGATGTTTCTCATTCTTTGGGACATTGATGGATTTTCGCGGTTTAACAATGATTATGGCAAGGCGAGGGGTGACGAGCTTTTGAGACACGTGGCCGATATCATCCGGAAATGCGTTCGCGCCTATGATGAGCTTTTTAAATCAGATGATGATGAATTTTTCGCGATTTTAAATCCCTCAGATGAAAAAATCGCCATGGACGTCACGCGCCGGGTAAGCCAAACCATATCGCGTGAACTTTTTGAGGCCGCGGGCCCCTACGCCAATTTTAAATTTTCAATGTCCAGCGGCGCGGTGCCTTATCCATCCGACGCCGAAATTCCCGAAGCCCTCATCCACGCCGCCACGCAAGCTCTCTACAAATCCAGAAAAATCCATTCTTAAAAGAGGCAGTGCCTAGTGCCTAGTGTCTAGTTCCCGGTTCCAAGTTCCCAAAGGCAGTGCCTAGTGCCTGGTCCCCTCACCCCTACCACCCAAAGGGAGAGGGAGCACCCTTCAGTGGCCCTCACCCCGGCCCTTGTATGTACACTTTTACAGGTGATGCGGCTTGAATGTATGATTTTCTGGTGTTACAGATCG
>JAKLIS010000263.1 GCA_022709485.1 Elusimicrobiota bacterium
CTCCCTGGCGTCCGCGGCACGGCATGGGCGGCCTTCAATGCCATCACAGAGTATGCCGACTACTTCCGGCCAGCTCGCAACCAAAACGGTGACGGCGGGTTCAACGCCCGGGCAAAATCGATCCTCTTTGGATCGGGTGCCAACCTGAAGCAGAAAGCTTGGGACGCGGCGGTTGCCCTTGTCCGATAGGCTCGAGGTCCACTCATCGACTCGGCGGTGGGTGGGAATCGGGCCTATCAAAATGTCATTGAGCAACCGCCTGGAACGCCCATAGGGCCTTGAGATCGTCCGGATCGATTCCTTCTGGGTGAAAATTCGGCGCTTTGATACGTTCAAAACGAATTCCAATATTTGCCGAGCCCCTCCCGTTTATGATCTCCCGGACGCTTTCATGACAAATGCAAGGAACATCCTTTTCGATTTGAAGCAGGGAGTGGGCAAGACTCACGGGATAGGCGGCATAATCGATTTGTTGTTTTCGCTCATCGGTGGAATGCGTGGCGATGAGCTTGAGGACATCACCGGCGACCACCCGCATTCGAAACCCAGTCGGTCGAGGATAGGCCTGGCCCTTGATTAAACGATTCACCGACGCAACCAAGCGTTGGCTATGGACGAGCATATTTTCGACCACCTTCTTCCTTTGATTGCCACTCGGCAACTCAGAAACGGCCATCAGGCCGTCCCCCAGGATCTTGACAAAATATCCGCTGCCGTTTCGGAAGCGAATGAATTCGTCATAGAGGTCAACCATGAACTTGGTGTGTTTCTCCACCGAGGCGAACGGGTGGTTCGTCCACCGTTTAAATTTCACCGTGTCTCCGAATGCGATGACCGCAAAAACCCTTTTCCCTTTGACTCTCCGGCTGTTCTCAAGAAATTCGAGGTCAAGCGGCCGCTCCCATCGGGCCGGTGTGTTTGATTTTCGTGGCATAAGGCCCCCAAAATAAAAAAGCGCTGCGGCCCCATATCGAGGACAGCAACGCTTTGATTCAGTTCAACCGCGCTCTAATTCTGTATAGCCTATTATAGAGATTGCTGACAATTAACGCATCTCATACTTTTCCGTTAACAACTGTCCCATTCTACGACCAACTGGTTGTAAAAACGCCGTGATTTTTTCCCTTTTCAGGTTTAAACTTACACCAATCTCAATGGGATTAGGAATCGCCGTCTGACAATTGTCCATTTTTGAACCTTTCATTGAGCGGCAATTAATTCCGCCGATGTTTATGAAGATCAAGAGAAACAGAAAAAAGACAAGCCGGGGAGGAGAAATATCAAAAGAATATCTTCCTTACCCCTGGGTTCATTATCCTGGATTTACCTCAGGAGCAGGAACTTTCTTTGCCTTCTCAAAAGAACGCGAGTCTTTCCCTTATCTGTGCCAATGCAGCAAAAAATCCTTTTTGCAATATCTCAAGTACCTTAATATCAATTTCCATAATTTTCCCTTTGGTTCGATTCTTATTGACCTTAAACGAGATTTGCCACCCAGTATACTCCGTCTAATAATCGTCGAGAAAGATCGAGTTGATGGTAAAAAAATAAAATTCATCAATGACCTCTGCTACTTATGTAACGAGGAGATTCCCAGTCTTGGATTCACCCGCCCGATTGACGGCAATGTTTTTACGCAAAACCTTGGATGGTATATTAAACAAACAGAGTACGAATGTGGGTTCGCATACTTGCGTGTATTTGACGAAAAATCTTTCCCCCAGGAGGCGTGGAAGCTTCTTCGAAGGCATGAACGAGCTTTTCAAAAAGAGATTCAATTTATGAATGCTGTTTCAAAAAATCACCATAATCTCCAAACTCCGATTTACTGTTCAATGTTAAAAAATCCCCTAAATCCAAATGAAACGCTGAAAACGGCAGACAAAAGGATTAAAAGTGGAATCCATCACACGATCCGCTCGCTTAAAAACTTCTTTGAATCGAGAACGAGGAAGAAATTCGGTTATCCCGAGGTCGGCGATATGTGGGTATCGGAAACGATTTTCGCAAACATAATCAAAAAGATTTTTCCGGAGGAAAGCATTTATAGACATTACCGGCCGAAATGGCTTAACAGGCTCGAGTTAGATGTTTATATCCCCTCTCGGAAGCTTGCTTTCGAATACCAGGGGCAACAACATTACGGCCCTATTGAGGCGTGGGGAGGCGAATCAACCTTTATTAAGTTGTCTGAACGAGATAAGCAGAAAGAAGAAATTTGCAGGAAAAAAAGAATCAGGCTGTTTAAAGTTCCATATAACGCCCCCTTAAATAGGGCATACGTTGAGGGCATAATATTCAAAAATCAACGTGATAAAACATCCTGATAAAAAATGTGGTTTTCCCATCAAAGATATTTTAACTGATTGGACGACCTTGGTTACCGGCGATATCTCAATCGTTGACAGCTCTCTGCCAGAATGGTTTTGTTTTTCCGCGACGGTCAACGATGTCTTGAACAGCGCTTTTTAGTTCGTAAACCGTAATCGGATGGTTGAATCCCTCAATCAATTCCGGCTTTCGCGCCTTTGCGTCCACAATGTCTTTGACGCGCTTATAGGTTTCCGGGGATATAAGGATTTGACTTTCGCCAGCCATGCCTTCAAGTCTCGCCACTAAATTCACCGCATCGCCAATCACCGTATATTCAAGTTTCTCACCGGAATCCACATTCCCAGCGATCACTTCTCCCGAACTAATTCCGATGCCCACTGAATAGGTCTTCTTGCCGCGCTTCGCCCTCTTCCGGTTGATTTTTTCCACGCATTCTAAAATGGCAAGACCACACCTTACCGCCATTTCATCCGGATTCTCCAAACGGCTTATCGGAGTCCCAAAATTAATCATGATCGCGTCTCCCATGAACTTATCAATCGAGCCTTTGTACTCTTGGATAATGAGGGGGGCCAGCGTCGTCCGAAATTCTTTGAGAAGGTCCACCACTTCAGCCACATCCATGTGGGCGCACATTTTCGTGAAATGCCGGATGTCCACGATGACAACGTCAGACTTCCCGAGCATCCCCTTGACCTGTTCTTTCGTCAATCGGGGCACCTGTTCGACCGACGACGGCGGCGCGGACCAGCCGGCCAGGGCGACAAGCGACAGGAGCG
>JAKLIS010000264.1 GCA_022709485.1 Elusimicrobiota bacterium
GTTACTTTAGAGAACCCTTTAAACCTAATGGAGGCTGTCACCATGGCATACGAAGCTAAAAACTACGATGCGTTATTGGGAAGCGAAGGATTTTCCGATGCGCTCTTGAAAAATCATTTCACCCTTTACCAAGGCTATGTCACCAATACAAATACCGTCATCGAAAAGATAGGCGGGCTCCTCAAAGATGGCAAGGACCGGACCCCTGATTTCAGTGAGCTCAAAAGGCGGATGGGCTGGGAATTCAACGGCATGCGCCTTCATGAATATTATTTTGACAACCTGGGCGGCAAAGAGCCCCTCAACGCCAATACCCCCCTCTCCAAAACCATTGCGAAAAACTTCGGCGGCTTTGACCGCTGGCAGAAGGAATTTATTTCGACGGGAGCCATGAGAGGAATCGGCTGGGTCATTCTTTATCAAGATCCGGCCAATAAGCGACTCGTTAATTTCTGGATAGAAGAACATAACGCCAATCACTTGGCCGGCGGGACGCCAATCCTTGTCATGGACGTGTTTGAACACGCTTTCATCACGGATTATGGATTAGACCGCGCAAAGTACATCGAGAACTTTTTTAAAAATATTAACTGGGATGTTGTCGGGAAAAGACTTCTAAAGTAACCATTTTTTTAATCCGTTTTTCCCAGACCCCAGGCTCGCCTCCCCTCTTACCCCATAGGGGGGAGGCTTCTTTTTAATTTAAGGTGCCGGTGCTGCAATTTACGTCATTCCCGCGAAAGCGGGAATCCAGGCCGTATACTTTTCTTTGATGGAAGGTTGAAAACCTAGATTCCCGCTTTCGCGGGAATGACGTAAATTGCAGCACTGGCACTTTCTCCCCCTTGACCCCTTCTTCTCACAAGGCTATTATCCGGGCCACACCCCATTCACCATTTTTCCAGTCAATTTAAGGAGGAAACCTATGTCGTTGTGGTCAATGTTGATTCCCAAAGAAGAGGAATTTTTTGGTCTGCTTGAGAAGGGGGCGTCAAACGCTTTCAGAGCGGTTGATGGCTTTAACGAACTCATGAAAAATTGGGATTTAAAATCCCCGAAATTCCAGGAGATTCGGGACATTGAAAACGAAGGGGATATGATAACCCATGAAGTCATCGATCGTTTAAATCGCACCTTCGTCACCCCCATCGATCGAGAGGACATCCATGAACTGGCCGGGCAAATTGACGATGTGTGCGACATCCTACAAGCCCTATCTGATCGCATGCAGCTTTATGAACTCGGCAATAAAATTCCACCGACCATGATAAAAATGTCGGAATTATTGGTTAAAGGCGGAAGAATCATGGAGGCGGTGGTTAAGGAATTTCACAATTTTAGGTCCAGTAGCCGGGTCGCGGACCATTGCATAAAAATGAAGCATATCGAAAATGAAGCCGATGACCTTTTAAAGCACGCTCTGGCGGATCTCTTTAAAACAAATGATCCTTTACCCGTGATGAAATGGAAAGAAATATATGAGTCTATTGAGCGGGCCCACGACAAGCTGTCTGAAATCGCCAACACCCTTGAAGGCATCATTGTGAAAAACGCTTAGTCCTCTCATACATGATCAGCTTGCCTGTCATCGTTAGCATTATCTTCGTCGCGTTGGTATTCGACTTTATTAACGGTTTTCATGATTCGGCCAATTCCATCGCCACGGTTGTTTCCACCCGGGTTTTATCTCCGCGAACGGCGGTTTTGTGGGCGGCCTTGTTTAACTTTAGCGCCGCCTTTTTATTTGAAGTGAAAGTGGCCACAACCATTGGGAAAGGGGTTGTTCAGGCCCATGTGCCCGATGCCCGGGTTCTTTTGGCGGGGCTGTTGGCGGCTATCATCTGGAATTTGTTGACCTGGTACTATGGTCTTCCATCCAGTTCCTCCCATACTCTTATTGGTGGATTTGCCGGCGCCGCGGTCATGAAAGCGGGGTGGGGGGCTATCATTGTTAAGGGGTTCGTTAAGATTGCCATCTTTATCGTGGTGTCTCCCGTCCTCGGTTTTGTTTTTGGATTTATTTTGATGGTTATCGTTTTAAATGTATTTCGGCGCAGCTCCCCGGATAAAGTAGATAGGTATTTCCGGCGTGGGCAGTTGTTTTCTGCGGCATTTTACAGTTTGGGCCATGGGACCAATGACGCGCAAAAAACAATGGGTATTATTTACATTCTTCTCATATCAGGAGGATATTTGAATTCTCATTCCCCCATCCCTATTTGGGTTTTACTTTCATGTTTTCTTGCCATGGGATTGGGGACGCTTTGCGGAGGCTGGCGAATCGTTAAAACCATGGGGCAAAAAATGGTGAAGCTCCGTCCGGTGGACGGCTTCTGCGCGGAAACAGGCGGCGCTGTCATGCTTTTGGGAACGGCCCTATTTGGGATCCCCGTCAGTACCACCCACACCATAACAGGAGCTATCATGGGGGTGGGCGCCACACAAAAGGCGTCGGCGGTTAAATGGGGCGTGGCCACTCAAATTGTGTGGGCATGGATCCTCACTATCCCGGTGTCTTTTTTGTTCGGGGTGGTGATCTATAAAGCTTTGGGTTTATTTTAAAAGAAATTCTTGGAGGTTGATTTATGACGCATCACAGTAAAAGCGGTTGGAAAAAGAAAAGGCATCAAGCCAAACAAAGACTTAAAAGGCGAAATAAACGGAAAAAAGCAGAGTTGATCGCCAAAGGCGTGGTTCAAAAAGGAGTCGCCCCCGCCCCGTCAAAAGCTTAATAAGTGCCTGGTGCCTGGTTCCTAGTGCCTGGTTTGAATATTTAAGTCTTTACTTGGCACCTGGCACTAGGCACTAGGCACAAGGTACTAGGAACTTGGCACATTTTATTTTTTTCACCTGTTGATTTCCCGCCTATTTCACCTTACTCTTATGGCAACGCAAGTTTGACGCGTTTTCTGCGCACGAAACTGGAGTTTATAGGTGAGTCGAATAATTCGAATTCCACGGCAAAAGCAAAGAGCCATTTTTACTCCGCGGAGCCGCTCGAGAGTCTGGGGTCCTCTTATTTTTTTATTAATGGCGCTTTTGATTGCCTTTATTTCCTTAAGTGAAGCCTCTCCCTCCCGAAGCCGTGGCGCGCGCCCCATCG
>JAKLIS010000265.1 GCA_022709485.1 Elusimicrobiota bacterium
TTGGTTTTTTCTTTCTTTATTTTTTGTGGCGTTTAGTCCTTTTAAAAGACCGTATTTTTGACACCGATGAATTCCAACACCTGCACGCCGCCTGGTGCATGTCCCAAGGGCTTTTAATTTATCGCGACTTTTTCGAGCACCATGGTCCGCTTCTCGGCGCGATATTGGCTCCTTTTTTCTTATTCTTAAAAGATCCCCTTCACGCCCTTCTTGCCGGACGACTGACAATGCTTCTCATCTGGTTTTTCATAATAGGGGCCCAGGCCCGGATGTCCGTCCATTTTAAGAACCGCTTCTTTGTCCCGGCGTCTCTTTTATTTTTAATTTCATTTACGACATTTGCCAGCAAATCCCTTGAAATCCGCCCCGACGTCCCCGCGGCCGCCCTCGTTAGCGCGGCCCTCCTCTTATCCACCCGGCAGAATAGTCGCCGCCACACCTTTTTGATAGGCCTCTGTCTCGGCTTATCTTTTATTTTCACTCCCAAGACCATTTTTGTCGGATTGGGGATTGCGGCGGGGGCCCTTCTCATGATCCTGACAAAGAAACATTTAACAGGGAAGGGAGCCGCGCAAGGATTCGCTCTTTTAACGGCCGGTCTGTTTTTACCAATCGTTGCCACCGCCGCGTTTTTTTCTTCTCAGAATTCCCTCAAGGAACTTTATGAGTTGGCCATCAAATTAAACCAGAATTTTCGAGGACATTTCCCGGCAAAGGTTTTTTTATTTCCATCCATCCAAGAAAATGGGGCCCTATGGATCCTGTCTATATTCGGCCTTATTATTTCCCGAAATAATTATTCATTCGTGTTTGGGTTTTTGGGCGGTTTGACCGGTTTATTCTTAATTCCCGTCCCCTATCAACAAAACTATCTTTTCTTGGCCCCCTTTTTGTCGTATTTTGCCGCCGCCTCTTTTTGCCGTTTGGCGGAAATGAAGCGGTGGCCCGCGTGGTTGAGTTCAAATCGACGCCTTTTTTTACTCCTCCTGTTGCTCCTGGCGCCCGCCTTTCACCATCAGGTGGCTGAAATAAAACAGAACAATAAAAGCCAAATTGAAGGCATCCGCTGCGTTGAACGACATACGCCACAAAATGGCGCCGTGTTTGACGTTTGGACCGGAGAATCATTTTTCCGCCCGCACGCTTATTACTTTTGGATCCTGCACGATGAAATTCAAATCTTACTGCACAGAGAAAAAATGATAAACGGGATCATCCGGAGTTTGGGAGACCCCGCGTGTCGGGCCTTAATTTGGGGAGACTATTTCAATCGACTTCCTCCCGAAATTATTAAATTTGCCCATGAAAATTACGTTTATTCCGGTTGTGGGCGCCTTTTTATCCGCAAAAATGAAGCCTCGTTATAAATCCAACATTTTTCTCCCCCTCATTTGGGTGGCGGCATTCGCCTTTTATTTCCCCTCCCTGAGGGCCCAATATGTCTTCGACGATCTTTGGTTCATTGTCTCGAACTCATCCATAAGGACTTTCACGCCGGCCAAATATTTTACTGATAACACCACCGTGGCCAACCCCGCGTCGGGATTAACCAAAGACGTTTATCGCCCCCTCACGACGCTGTCATTCGCTGTCGATTATCAACTATGGAAATTGGATTCCTCTATTGTGCATTTGGAAAATATTCTGCTCCATGGATTCAACGGACTCTTGGTTTTATTTCTTTTGAGATCAATTCTTAAAAGTGATCTGGCGGCTTGGGTGGGGTGCTTCGTATTCCTGCTGCATCCAATTCAAATTCAGGCTGTGAGCTGGGCGTCGCAGCGGTCGGCCCTTTTAGGAACGGCAGGGGTTTTGGGAAGCCTCAACATGATTGTCAGAGAAGGAACGCGGGTCTCTGGGCGCGTTGGGTTGGCGTTCCTGTTTTTTTTATTGGCTCTTTTTTCCAAGGAAATCGCCATTGTGACGCCGCTATTGATTGTTCTCCTGGATGGAATGGTGGGCCATTGGAAATTTTCCGGGAGGAATGCCAAAGAGCGGTTCTTTTTTTACAGCGGCTGGGCGGGGATGACCGTCATCTATTTGTTTGTCCGCGGCGCCTTCTTGCCTTTTTCTCAATTCGGAGCGACACGGCTCTTCGCGTGGCCCGATTTGGCCCTGGGAGCGACCGCGTTTCCCCTTTATATTGGAAAAATGTTTGTCCCCATAAACCTTCGTCCCAGTTACGACTATCCGGCCTTTAATATCCTCCGCGTGGCCGCCGGCGCAGCGGTTTTCTTATTGGTTTTGTGGACGGCCTGGAAAGCCTCCCAATCAAAATACCGAATGATCGGGTTGGCTCTTTCTTGGTTTCTGATTGCCCTTCTTCCCTTTTATCAGATCACTCCCATCCGGGCTTTTTTCGCCGAACGGTTTCTTTATTTGCCGATGGTGGGATTGGCTCTGGCGGCCGGATGGAACTATGCCAAATGGAAGGCGGCCAAAATTCCCCTTTTTCTGTGGGGATTGGTTCTGGCTCTTATCACCATGACGACGATCCCGACCTGGCGGGATGAAGCGCATTTATGGAAGAACGCCATTAGGCAGGAATCCACCAATGCATTCGCTCACGCCTGTTATGCCAACGCGGTCTCCCATTTAACGCTAAAAGAAAAACACCTCAAATTGGCGCTTCTGAACAGGCCGTCAGAGGGTCTGCGCGTGGCGTGCATGATCAACTTGGCCGAGTGTTATTTAAGGTTGAAACAGCCGAAAAAAACCATCATTTGGTGTCAAGCCGCCCTTCAAATTCATCCTCACAATGAAGAGGCCATCAAAAGGATGGGAATGGCTACCCAGATTTTGGAAGGAAATTGAATCGTGAGCGGCTGGCCCTCCCATCATGAGGATCGGTTTTGACGGGAAACGGGCTTGGTTCCCATTTCTTCCCACCCAGCTTAAGGAACTTGGAGAACGGCGATGTGATAGCGGGCAAAAAACAAGGTGAGAGGAAAATGGAAAAAAAGCAACCGGTACAACCGTTGGTGGATGAGGGGCTTGGCCCGAAGAGGAAAGTCTGGCGGCAGGTTTTTTCCATAGACTTCCAAGGTGGAAAGTTTGTTATTGGGGCGAGGAATCACTTTGAAGGGCAGGCCGGTTTTTTTC
>JAKLIS010000266.1 GCA_022709485.1 Elusimicrobiota bacterium
CGCCTCTTTCATTAGAAGGGCCTTTGATCACCATCCGGCGGTTTCGTCCGGAATTTTTTTCAATTAGGAAATTGGTGGATACCGGGACAATGACGGAAGAAGACGCGGGACTGTTGGAAAACGCGGTCAAATTAAAAAGGAATATTTTAATCGCGGGGGGAAGCGGATCGGGGAAAACCACTCTATTAAACGCTCTTTCCGCCTTTATTGACGAAAAGGAGCGCGTCATCACATTAGAAGACGCCGCCGAGCTCAAATTACAGAAGCCCCATGTCGTCCGGCTTGAGACCCGCCCCAAAAACGCCGAAGGAACCGGCGAAATCAATATGCATGATTTGGTGGTGAACGCCCTTCGCATGCGGCCGGATCGGTTGATTATTGGCGAATGCAGAGGATCCGAAGTGGTGCCGATGCTGCAGGCTTTGAACACGGGGCACAAAGGATCCATGAGCACCGTCCATGCCAATTCTTCCGCCGACGCGATAAAAAGATTGGAGTCGATGATTTTGGTGTCGGCCCCCCAATGGCCTATTCAAGTTGTGCGGGAACAAATTAGTTCTGCTATTGATTTGGTCATTTACCTGGCGCGCGCAGGATCGGAACGGAAACTGACGGAAATTTCCGAGTTGTCTTTTGACGGCGCTCGAATACACGTGGAACGATTGGAAGAATTTTCCGGCGCCCGATGAAATGGATTTTGGCTTTTTTTGCGGCCCTTGCTCTGTCCCCCGTCTTTTCATTGGTTCCTTCCGGATGGGCGCGCATAAATTCCTTTTTTGCCCAAAGAAAAAAACGCGAGGCCGACCACGAATTATTGAGGCTCATGGCCGGCTGGCTTCGCTCGGGAATGAGCCTTGAGGAAGTCTGGGATCTCCTTCTAAAAGAAGAAGAGCGAGGTTTTCAGGGAAAAATTCCAGGTGTTGTGTCGACTTCCGCATCTTGGATGCCTATAGAAGCCCGGTTTCAAGAACTGTTTGGACATAACGACTGGGCTCTCGTGGGATCGGTCATTCAATTGGGATATGAATCGGGTGGGAAATTGGCGGACGCCCTTGAAGTCTGCGCCAAAATTATGAGGCAAAAAGCGCTGCTGAGGAAAAGGATAAGAATGCTCACAGCCGAAGGCACTTTAAGCGCTTGGATTGTTGGGTTGTCTCCCTTTGGTTTTATGGCATTGCTGGCATTCTTCGCTCCGGATTTGGTGAAACCACTTTTTATAACAAAACCCGGGTGGTGCTTGTTGGGGATGGCTGGCCTTTTGTCGGGAGCGGGCCTTTTCATGGTTCACCGTATTGCCAAAATTGATTTATGACATACGTTTTTTCCATTTTAGGCGGGATTGCTTTCAGTCTCATCTTGGCTTCTTCGCTTCGACTTAAGAGTTTCCGTCAGAGGTTAGATTTATTCCAAAGAAACGTTATGGGAATTATCCCGCGGGAAAGATTGTTTTCGAAAAAAATGGGAACCTGGCTTTTTATGGCTGCCGGGACCCTTTTCCCGCTCTTCGTCCTCGGTCGATGGACTTGGTTATGTCTTTTGGGCGCACCCCTCATGTGGGGTCTTATGAAATTAGGTGAGCGGCAAAGGGAGTCCAGGGAAAATCAAGAAAGGCTTTTACTTTTTCCTGACTTTTTGGACCTTTTGGGAGTGGCCCTTTCTGCTGGAATGAATCTAACCCCGGCCTGGAAGAGGGCGATGGCTTTTCTCCCCGCATCCCGCCTAAAAAAGGACTTGGCTCAAGGTCTCATTCATTTGGAATTGGGGAAACCCGCAGAGGATGTTTTCCAGGATTTAAAGAAAAAATGGAGGGATCCGCGGTTTTTGTCGGCTTTAAGTCTTCTTCAAAACGGCCTGCGGATGGGTTTTTCGTTGAGAGAAATTATTTTGGAAATTTCCGATTCCGTCCGGAAAGAATTAATGATTGAGTTGGAAAAAATGGCCGAAACAGCTAAGGTGAAAATTCTTTTCCCGATTGTGTTTTTCATTTTTCCCGCCTTGTTTATCCTACTTTTCGGATCTTTGGCGCTTTCCTTCTTTCAAACCAATCCGTTCCAGTGGTGAAAATGTTCCAAAGGATTCCATCGAGAGGATTGGCGCGGACTCCGGCTTGCCGTTGAAAGTTCGTCATCCCGGCCCATTTCCTAGGTTCATGTCCGAGTCATAGGGCGTGGGCCGGGATCCATCTTCCCGAAAAAAGTCGGTGCGGGCCCCGGCTTGCCTTTCAATGTTATGGATTCTGTCCTTTATGCCCCGCCTGCCGGACGGGCAGGTTTCGCAGGAATGACGGGAGATGGATTCCTGCTTTCGCAGGAATGACGAATATCTTAAGATTGCCGGGAGCAATTGAACTTCATGGATATTTCCCGCTTGAAAAATAAAACTGTTCTTATCACCGGGGGGGCTGGATTTTTAGGAAGCCACCTTTGTGAAAAAATTTGGAGAGCCGGCGCCCACGTTATCTGCGTTGATAATCTAATCACTGGGGCTTCTTCTAATATATCCGGCCTTATGGGACGAGGCCGCTTTGATTTTTTAAAACATGATGTTACCCGTGATCTTTATATCCCGGGTCCTGTATTTGCTGTCCTTCATTTTGCCAGTCCAGCCAGCCCCGTTGATTACCTGGAATTCCCGATTCAAACCTTGAAGGTCGGTTCCATCGGAACCCACAAAATGCTGGGGTTAGCCAAAAACAAAAAAGCCCTATTCCTTTTGGCCTCCACCTCCGAGGTCTATGGGGATCCCCAAGTTCATCCTCAGCCGGAAAGTTATTGGGGACATGTAAATCCCGTGGGGCCTCGAGGGGTTTATGATGAGGCTAAACGATTCGCGGAAGCCATCACCATGGCCTATCACCGAGTTCACGGCGTTCAAGTCCGCATCGCGCGGATTTTCAATACTTTCGGTCCACGAATGAGACCCAATGACGGCAGAGCCATTCCCGCTTTTATTTCTCAAGCGCTCCGGAACCAGCCTGTCACTATTTTCGGTTCCGGCCTTCAGACGCGTTCGTTCTGTTACATTGAAGATGAGGTGGAAGGTCTTTTGAATCTTCTTCTTTCAAACTCCACAGGCCC
>JAKLIS010000267.1 GCA_022709485.1 Elusimicrobiota bacterium
AATACGGGTACAAGGGATCGACATCCAACACGCCCGCTGCATACCTCACCGGCATGCTCTTTGCTGCCAAGGCAAAGAAGGCCCAGTATGACAGCGCAATCCTGGATATCGGCCTGAACCGTGCAACCCCGGGAGAGATCACTCATGGGTTTTTTTAATCCCCACAAAATGGGCCCCGCCACGCGGGTTTCGGCAAATCTCTGTATAAGTTTATATCCAATATTACCGGCTTCAAGGGATGGGAAAATAAAAACATTTGCATCTCCCGCCACCCTTGACTCGCCAACATTTTTCCGGGAAGCCACCTCTTTATCAAGGGCGGCGTCTACCTGAATTTCTCCATCAATTTCGAAATCAGGCATCAGGTTTTTAACAATGTCCACCGCTTCCGTCACCTTGTCCACCAAAGCATGTTGAGCGCTGCCGCGCGTTGAAAATGAAAGCATCGCGACTTTGGGTTTATGTCCTGTAAAAAATCGAAATGATTTCGCGGCCCCGACTGCCACCGAGGCTAGTGCTCTCGGACTGGGTTCGGGAAGGACGGCGCAATCGGCAAAAAGAAAAGGTGTTTTGGCGGAGGAAAAAACATTCCTCGTTTCAATGAGAAACTGTCCCCCGATAAGCTTATATCCTTCCATGGGTCCTACAAATAGAAGCGCGCCTTTGACCACATCTGCCGTGGGACGATTAGCGCCCGCGATAAGCCCGTCAATTTTAGAATCTAGCAACAGCGCAATTCCCTGATAGAGCGGATCGTCTAACTTTGATTTGACGGTTTCAATATCGAGGGGTCCCTTCTTAGAATTTTTTTGAAGGGTTTCGGCCAACCTTGTTTTTTCTTGGGCCGAAATACCGCCTTTAACTAAAACGGGTTCGGCCAACTTAAGACGTTTAATTTTTTCGACTGCCGATATGATGCGGGTGTCATCGGAATCCGCAAACCCAATTCGCGGTAGGGAGGCTTCATCTTTGGGGCGAAAAGATGACCAGAATGCGCTAAATTCACTCACCTAGAAAATTTATATGGAATCCTATTTTATGTCAAGGGACAATTCCGAAGCGGATTTGAGGGTTAAATTTCAGAATTTTTTATGGAAAGCTTCCACCACAGGTTCTGGTAAAAAGTTTTTCAAGTCCCCCTTAAAACGGCCGATAGTTTTGACGAGAGAAGATGACAGATATATATATTTTTCGTCCGGCATTAAAAATACCGTTTCAATGTCGCTAACTTGTTTTCTGTTCATAAGAGCCATTTGAAGTTCATAATCGAAGTCTGAAACGGCCCTTAATCCTCTGATGAGAGTGGTTATCTTGTTGTCTCGGGCAAATTCCACGATGAGCCCGCTAAAAGGAAGAATCTGAATCGGACATTGAAACTTATCATGAGCCACGGATTTTTTTAATAAGTCGATTCTTTCTTCTAAACTAAAAAGAGTTGATTTTGATGGATTTTTGCCCACCGCGACAATAATCTCCGAAAATAAAGGAGAAGCCCTCTTGAGAATGTCCAAGTGGCCGTTTGTGACCGGATCAAATGTGCCCGGATATAGAGCTCTCCGTTTTTTGTCCATTGAATTACCCCACCGTTGAAAGTTTGAGTTTATGCCCGTATTTCATTTGAAGAATATGATTGAGCGATTGAAAATCACTCATTGTCAATGCAATTCGGCCATTCACCAAGGATTTGGCCGCTTCTCTCGTCTGAGAAATAAGCATTCCGTCCCTTAGTAAATCGCCCACTCTAAAAAAAGGAACCCCGTGCTGGGCTTCTCCGAGAAGTTCTCCCGGACCTCTTAATCGCAGATCTTCTTCCGCGAGTTTGAATCCATCCTGGATATTAGAAAAAATTTGGATTCTTTCTTGTGCTTTTTCAGGTTCTTCAACCACCAAAGAGCAAATTGAAGGGCATTTTCCCCGTCCCACGCGCCCTCTGAGTTGATGTAACTGGGCCAGACCGAAGCGATCAGGACTGAATATGGCAATGAGGGTGGCGTTGGGAATATCGATTCCCACCTCAATAACCGGAGTGGCCACCAAAATGTCGATTTGATGAGATCTTAAACCGTCCATAATTTTTCTTTTTTCCACTGATGGCATTTGACCATGGAGAAGGGCCATGCGGGTTCCTGGAAATTCCCTTTTCAATCTGTCAAATTCCGCTTTGGCGGCTCGAAAGTTCTTTCCGGATCTTTTAGATAAAGATTCCGACTCGTCTATCAGAGGAAAAACCAAATAGACCTGGTGTTTTTCATGTACCGCTTTTCGAATCAGGTTTTTCGTCTCCTCTTCAGTTCCGATTATCGTGGTTATCGGAGCGCGGCCCTTGGGAAGTTCGTCAATGATTGAGATGTCCAAATCTCCATAGATGGTCATTGACAATGTCCTTGGGATGGGGGTGGCGGTCAAAATGAGAACATCGGGATGGAGGCGGTCCATCAAATAGGGGGTTTTCTGATTCCCCGCTTGGGTGGCTTTCTGAAGAAGTTTGGCCCTTTGCTCGACTCCAAACCGGTGTTGTTCATCGATAATCACAAGACCCAACTGATGGAACTTCACGTCTTCCTCCAATATGGCGTGCGTTCCCACAAGGATTTGTATGTGCCCCTTGGCCACTTTAGAAAGAATCTTGGCCCGTTCCGGCGGTTTGACGGAACCCGTCAAAAGCTCAAAACGAATGGGAAGATCTCCGAAGAATTTTCCCATCGTTATGAAATGTTGTTCGGCTAAAATTTCCGTCGGGGCTAAAAAAGCCGCCTGGCGGCCGTTTTCAAGGGCCAATAGAGCGGCCGAAAGCGCCACCACGGTTTTCCCGGATCCCACATCCCCCTGAACCAAACGGTTCATGGGACGGGAGCTGGCCATATCTCGAAAAATCTCGTTAATGGCCCTCGTTTGGGCCCGAGTGAATTCATATCCCAAAAGGTGTTTAAAGGGAGTAAGCAGGTTTTTTTGCGGCAGTGAAACAAATCCTTTGGACGTGGCCTCCCGGTTTCGCCGATTTAAGGCCAAGGCCAATTCGAGAAAAAAGAATTCATCAAACGCCAAGC
>JAKLIS010000268.1 GCA_022709485.1 Elusimicrobiota bacterium
CCCCAGTGCCGCGGTTGTCCATTGGAAAAAGACTGTCCGACGGGAAAAAGATTTAAGGAGGCCAAAACATGACGACCTATCGTATTGGATTAATCACCGCCCCATCCAAATTTCAAGCCCAAAAAATGGCCCGAGAAATTATTAAAGCCCGTTTAGCGGCCTGCGTAAATGTGATTCCCCTTATTCAATCCGTTTATTGGTGGAAGGGAAAAATTGAAAAAGGAGGGGAGTCCTTGTTGGTCGTCAAAACAAAAAAATCTTTAACTCGAAAACTTGCCGTATTTGTGGCCAAAATTCATCCCTATTCCGTTCCTGAAATCATTTTTATTCCGATTGATAGTGGGCACAAACCTTATTTGAAGTGGGTGGAAAGTGAAACACAATAAGGCTGTTTATATCTTGGCGTCGGTCTCCCCACGCCGGCGGCGTTTAATGAAGCAGGCCGGATATAAATTTAAAGTGGTGCCCAGTCTCGTTCGGGAATCCCACCCCCGGGGTATTTCCCCGGGCCGCTTGGTGAGAACCTTGGCCCTACAAAAAGCGATTTCCGTTTCAAAAAATAATCCCGATGCCGATGTTTTGGGAGCCGACACGGTCGTTTTTGTGGGCGGAAAAATTATCGGAAAGCCCAAAAACCCGAAAGACGCAGAAAAGATTTTGAAGCGGCAATCCGGACGATGCCAGCGGGTTTACACAGGGGTGGCGTTGGTTTGGGCGGGGGGGAAAAAGAAAGTGAGCGGAGTTGCTGTGTCCAAAGTTTTTCTTCGGCCACTTTCTCCGAAGGACATTGCCTGGGCGATTCGTCATCACTTGGATAAGGCGGGATCATACGCCGTTCAGCAAAGAAATGATCCGTTTGTTAAAAGGATTATCGGGGATTACGATAATGTGGTGGGGCTTCCGATGCGGCTCGTGAAACGGCTTATTTCCCAGCGAGCTGAGCGCGCAAGGAAGGAGAGGGATCGAACTTCAATGTCCGGTTCATTTGCGCCAGCCAATCGTTAAAGACTTTTCCAATTTCCTTCTGTCTCAATTCTTCTCTAAACACATCCGGGTTATTCTGAAGTTCCTTTTTCTTTTTAGCGTCGGTTTCAATGGCAATTCGATTGGGAAGACCCGCTTGGACGACGTCATGACTGATGTGAACGGAGCTTATAATCAATTGCCTCAGTTGCATGCCGGCGGAGTCTCTTCTTCGAATTTCTTCAAATTCTTCCGGCGACATGCGGAAAACTTGAGTCACGGTTCGGGCATAAGTCCCGTAATCAAATTTGCCCTCCCTCTGAAAACTGGGAGTATTGAGAATTTGAAGTTGTATTTCCTGATCGGGAACAGTAATCCCGTATTTTTGGGCTTCCTGATAGAAAGCTTCTTGTTGAATGAGTTCCTGAAGGGCTTCTTGAAAGAGTTGTTTCTGTTGGTCGGCGTTTAGCGATTCTTTTTGCCGAAGGAGGTTCTGATAAATCTGGTCGAACTGCCGCTGGGTAATTTTTTTCCCATTCAAGGTGGCGATGCGATCTTTCGCGGAGAAAAAAGCCATCCCGCCCAGGCCAAAGAAAGGCAAGGCAAAGATTATGACGGCCAGTGTGGCGAATAAAAACGTCTGGTGTTTGCGAAGGAATTTAAACATGGGCGAGAGAATATCAAAATAAATTCAGTAATTGGGAATCCGGATAATGATCGCGCGAAGAGTTAGGGGCTTTTTTAGGAGAGAAGGAAGCGGACTTACCTTTTATCGCCGACTACTTTCAGGTGCTTTTTTTCAATTGATCCCATGGCCGAATCGGGATTTAACTCGATCACCTGGCCTTCACTTTTGATCATCTGGCAATTTCCTTCAAAAATGGCGCCGTCGGCAATGATGAGCTTGCTTGTTTTGATGTCGCCTAAAATTTGTCCTGAACGAAGAAGTTCAAGCGTATCCGACGCGGTAATATTCCCTTTGACTTTTCCTCCTACCACCACTTTGTTGGATGTGACATCGCCAAAAACAACCCCTGTCGAGCCAATAATGGTCGATTCGGCGCTTACTCCGCCCTTAATTTTGCCGTCAATACGAATGCCTTCGTTGGTTCGAACGGACCCTTCGATTTCCGTCTGTGGGCCTATGACCGCTTCAATTTTGGACCCCGAGCTTTTAAGAGAAAACATAAAGATTCTCCTTTAATGGAAATGGCGATTAATTTTTTCTTGTTTAATTAAGTTTATAGCGTTTTAGTGAATTATCCAGGGAAATTTTTTGGAGTTGTTTCATCTCGGCAATTTGATTTTGAGGCATTTTGGCCAGAGCGGGGATATTTCCTGGGGTGCCTCTCACATAAGAAATGGGATTTTTTCTGACGCCATTTTTCCAAACTTCATAATGGCAGTGGGGACCGGAGGCGTGTCCAGTTTCTCCCATGAGGGCAATCGTTTGACCTCTTTTTACTTTGTCTCCCACCTTCACAAGAAGTTTGCTGTTGTGGGCATAACGGGTTGAAAAATTGTAATCATGATTGATGACTACCAGTTTTCCATAACCACTGTTCCAGGAAGAAACCCGGACAATGCCGTCAGCGGTGGCTCGGATGGGGGTTCCAACCCCTCCGCCGATGTCCAATCCCGCGTGGAAAACGGGAATTCCGATGATGGGATCTTTCCTCGCGCCATAGCCCGAGGTTATGCTGCCGCCACAGGGCCACCCTTGGGGGGTGGCCAAAAAGAGTTTATTTTGCGCATTCAAATAGTTGATGACTTCTTCGTAACTGGCTATTCGGGACTGTGTTTCTTTTTTAAGTTGTTGAATTTCTCCAAAAAGCTGGTTCCAGGAGGCCTCAGGTGAAGATATTTTAAGCAGTTGACTCACCTTATCTTGGTCTTTTAAAGAGGGTCCGCCGGTTCCTTCAGCGCTTTTTTTCTCGGGTGTTTTGGAGGCATTGGTGACTTCACCATTCATGTTAATCATGCGCCTGAAATTGGCCTCGATTTGTTTTACGTCGTCCAAAAATCCTCGTGTGCGGTTCACCTCTCCTATCATATAGCTTAATTTAAGTTGAAGAACCTGATT
>JAKLIS010000269.1 GCA_022709485.1 Elusimicrobiota bacterium
GTTGTTTAAAGCAATGAGATACTTAAGGGAGACAATAATGTCTTCAACTGCCAATGTTCGGCGGCGTTCCCCCGGAACTTCAAATTTAAATCCTTTCTTCTTGGCCAACAGATCATAAAGAGGGGCCAGTTTCCGATTGATCTTGTAACGGCCGACTTTGGTCAGATCATAATGGCGAATGGATTTGAAAAGGAGAGTATTTAAAAAGTCTTCAGCTTGTTCTGGAACAATGAATTCTTGCGAGCGAACCACGCGGTAAATTGTGTGCATGGCTTCTTTCATGGTTCTCACTGGATCTTTGGCTAGGGTATTCCGAATGGCCACATCGTTTAAGGCCGGGTCTGCAATGATGACTTTCACTTCTTTGATTTTCTTTTCTTGGAACCGAAGAACCGCTTCTCGTGAAATTTCTTGATTGGCCTCCAAGAGGACTTCGCCTGAGTCCATCTCAACAACGTCTTCCGCTAAAACGCGGCCGGGAAGCTTGCCAGCGTCTTTTTCAACAGAGATATCTTCCAAGTCATAGAAAAGGGCGAGTATTTGAGAGTTGGCTTCAATTCCGGATGCCCGGAGAAGGACGGTGGCGGGAAATTTTCTTTTCTTATCGATTCGGACAAAAATAGCGTTATTTAAATCAAACTCGAATTCACCCAGGCGCCGCGATAGGGAATGATTCGACCGAAGTAGAGGTTTTTACCGTAAGAAGAAATATTTTTCTCTTCGTCTTCTTCAAAAATGATTCCGGGAGAACGGTGGAGCTGGCTGACCACGACTCGTTCGGCACCGTTAATTATAAATGAAGCGCTTTCAGTCATCAGGGGCACGTCGCACAAATAAACTTCTTGTTCCGTTAAAACTTTGGGTTTGCCGGAGGGCTGGATATGAACAAGCCGAAGAACCGCTTTCAATGGGCAACCGTAGGTGCCGTCTTTATCCAGCGCCTCTTGAATAGTGTGTTTCGGTGTGCCCAAATTATATTGAACCAACTCAAGCAGAAGAGTGTCGTCGGCACTATGAATTGGAAATACGTCTAAGAATGCCGCCTGAAGTCCCTGAATTTTCCTTTCTTTCGGGGAAACTTCGGCCTGGAGGAAATCAATATAAGACGACCGTTGCATTTCAAGAAGCGGTGGTAGTCCAATAACGGGTTCAATTCGAGCGAATGATATTTTCTTCAACCTATGCCTCCATCCAATTTCCGATTTTTTGATCGGATTGGAAAAAAGATTATTTTGTTTCGTGCTTCTGTTTCACCAGCGATCCATCGTCTCCGTACTCAAGAGACGATTGATTCTTAAACCGCCGGAATGCTTATTTAATTTCTGCTGTGGCGCCGGCGGCTTGAAGTTTCTTGACAAGCTCATCAGCTGTTTTTTTATCGACGTTTTCTTTAACGGGTTTCGGAGCAGCTTCCACGAGATCTTTGGCTTCTTTTAATCCCAAGCCGGTGAGTTCTCGAACGGTTTTAATCACCTGAATCTTGTTGGCCCCTGCGCCGGCAAGAATAACTGTAAATTCCGTCTTTTCTTCTGCTGCAGCGGGCGCACCGGCGGCCGCAGGCGCGGCAGCCATCGCCATCGGAGCGGCTGAAATCCCAAATTTGGTTTCAAGAGCTTTTACTGCCTTATTAATGTCGACAATGGTCCATTTTTCAACGGACTCAACAAAGTCGTCAACTGTCATTTGTGCCATTTTTCCTCCTCATCACTAAGTCCCGTCGGCATACAACGTTCGCGGGAGATAGCGTTCCCCTTTGGGGAATCACTATGATTTTTTGCGAAAACTTATCTTTAAGTTGCGGGTGTTGCTTCTTTTTTCCTGGAAACCGCTGCCAAAGCCGCCGCCAATGAGCGAATCGGCTCGTTCAGGGTAACAACGAGGGTTTGGAGAGGGCTATTCAACCGGGACAACAGGGTTGCGATAAGAACCTCTCGACTGGGCAAGGTAGCCACCTCATTGATGGCTTGCACACTTGCTGTTTGCTTAAAAAGAACGCCGCCTTTAATTTTTAAATTTTTATGATCTTTGGTGAATCCATGGACAATTTTAGCCAACCCGGCCGGGTCTTTTCCCAAATAGGCGATGCCGGATGGCCCTTTCAATTGGGGGTCGAGCGCCTCCCAACCCATTGCTTTAAAAGCGATCCGAGCCAGACGGTTTTTTATGATTTTATATTTTGAACCGACTTTAACCAGTTGAGATCTAAGCTCATTAAGCTCGATGGTCGTGAGGCCCTGATATTCGGTAACTAGGAGATGATCGGAATTTTTTAATTCCTCCGTCAGTTCCTTTACTACTTTTTCTTTCAGTTCACTTGCCATATTTAAAATCCAATTTTCATCCCCACCGCCATCATTTGCTCATCTAAAAAAGAGCCTTCCAGCGAGAGATATTCCTTTTCAAAAATTTCCCATTGAATTCCGACAACGGGACTAATTAAATTTTGATTACCAGTCAGTTTTTCTTTGGTCTGATTGTCTTTCAGCTTTGAGACTATTCGTATTAACTTTAGGCCCCCAAAGGGCTGGATTTTCCCAAACCGCTTACTGACCTTGAAGGCTCCCTGAAACTCATCCTGCAAAAAATCGTCTGATACGCCGACTGAGGTTCCATTTGACTTAAAAACATCAACTTCGACATTCGTCTGTGTATAAGAAATCTCAATAGCCGTTGCTGCGCTCACCGGGGTGTCTTGCGTTAAATTCCATTGGATCCCCGTTCCCCATAAAAACCCTTGGCTTTTCCCCAAGAACTTATTTGAAAACGAGCCCGAAGAATATTCCAACTCAAATTGCCTGACGTTTCCAACCTTTGCGAAAAATAAAAACCCGTTTCTAGGGCGAACTGAGAACCGGACGATTCCATTTTTCGCTTCGGAATCCATTTCCGTATTCCGGAGCTCTATATTTTTATCGGTCCTGTTAAAACTTAAACCTACTGAAACCTGACCCGTCGAGTATAAATCTGCCGAATCCGCAATTTCACTGCCAATTGCATCCCAGGGATAAAAAAATATCCCCC
>JAKLIS010000027.1 GCA_022709485.1 Elusimicrobiota bacterium
TTGACCGCTTGGCCGTTCACCAAGTCAAAACCGGCTGGGGCATTCATCCAGGCGTTGGCGGTGGTCACTAACACGCCGGAGGCAATGGCGGATAATGCCACCATTATTCCCGACAAAAAATGCAATTTGGGAGAAAGCCGGTCCCATCCATAGAGATATAAACCCAAAAAGATGGCTTCCGTGAAAAAGGCGAATCCCTCCAATGAAAAAGCCATCCCGAAAATGGGCCCGGCGAAAGCCATAAAATGGGGCCACAAAATCCCGAGCTCAAAGGAAATAACGGTTCCTGAAACTGCTCCGATGGCAAAAAGGATTCCGGTCAGCTTTCCCCATTTCTTGGCGAGGTCTAAATAAACGGGGTTTTTTGTCTTTAGCCAAATTCCTTCGGATGTCACGGTGAGGAGCGTAATGGTGATTCCCACAACAGCAAAAATAATGTGAAAGCCCAGAGAAAGGGCCATCAAAAGACGGGCAGACAAGAGATGAGGCAGAATCATGATTGTTTGGCTCCCAAAATTTCCGTTTTATTCCCGTTTGCCGGAAAGCTTTCCACGTGCAGGGTCTGAGTGGGGAGGGCAAATTCAATTTTTCTTTTGGAAAATTCTTCTGCGATGGAGAAATTAATGGCTTGTTGGATATCCATGTATTTATTGTAGTCGGAACTCAAAACATAATACACGACCTCAAATCCCAGACTGAAATCCGCAAAAGAGGCAAAATGGGCCCGGTCAAACACCGTTCCCGGTATTTTTTGAATTATTTTCTTCAGGGTATCCGGAATTTCTTTCAATTTTTCGATGGGGGTGTCATAGGTCACACCAATCTTAAAAAGGGCCCGTCTTTGTTCCATTTTTTTGAAGTTGCGGATTCGAGAATCCGTCAAATCTTTATTTGAAAAAATGAGCCGTTCACCGCCCAGGCTCCTGAGCCAAGTTGATTTTATTCCGATTTTTTCAACGGTCCCCATGAATTCTCCAATGACCACAAAATCCCCAATGACAAAGGGTCGATCAAGCATAATCGAGAAATAGCTGAATAGTTCCCCCAAGATGGTGGAGGCGGCCAAGGCCACCGCCACCCCGCCAATGCCAAGCCCGGTTATAATGGTGGATATTTTAAATCCCAGATTGTCTAGAAGGAAAATAAAGCCGCCCACCCAAATGAGGACGCTTAGAGCCGGCATCATGGCTCGGAAACGATTGCTTAAATCTTCCCCCGCCGGATGTTTCTTCAGATAGACATCGAAAATAATGAAAAAAACCAGATCTCTGACAAAGAGGATTCCAACCACCGTTAAAACAACCGCCCCTAAAACAGAAAGTCCTTTGGTCACCAGAGAATGGACATGTAAGAGGGATACAGCTGAAAAAGTCAAGGCATAATAAAGAAGGGGGAGAAGATATTTTTGGATTGAAAGAATGACGAAATCGTCAATTTTTGTTTCGGTTTTTTCGGTCCATTTAATAAGCGCCTTGATAATAATGACTTTAAGAACCCAAAGGCCCGCCATTCCAGCCAATATGGACCCGGCGCACAAGAGATAGGCTAAGAGGGAATTTCCAAAAATAATTTTGTCGAAAATTTCAGACATAAAGTTAATGGAAGAAATGTTCCGAAAATGTAAATGACGGGGAAAGATTAACTTATTTTGTTGTGGCGGGCGAAGCCCGTTTGGGGTTCCTCGGCCATTTCCCCTAAAGAGTCAAGCCCGGATTTTTTTTGAATGATTTTTAAGAGGCGCCCATCAAGCTGATCCAAAAGGTCCATAAAGACGCCCGCGAATAGGGATACTATATCTTTGAAATAAAGGTATAGCGTTCCGCTTGCCAGTCCCGCCTTTTTGGCCACATCCCCCATATGAAAATCCTGATAGCCCATCCGTATCATGGTGTCACGGGCGGATTCGAGTATTTTCGATCGCATGAGTTCAATCGGGATTTTTCTGGGACGAGCCATTTTTTTGAATTCCTTTCGCAGGTGGGAATTAATGAATGAACGTTCAATCATTAATGAATACAGAGGAAGTAGGGGTAAATGTCAATCGAGAATTTCCCTGGGGTGGGGGTTAAAGAATGGGTTTGACGCCCCAGATTTCTTTGGCGTATTGGTGAATGCTTCGGTCGGACGAAAAAAAGCCCATCCGGGCGACGTTTAAAATGGCTTTTGCCATCCAGGCATCGGGGGTGGTATAGAGTTTTTCCGCCTCTCGGTGGGTGTTGATATAAGATTCCACATCCGCCAAATGAACAAAGTGATCATTGGGGTCCATCAGCAAATTGACGAGCGGATCAAAAATTCCGGGTTCGTGTTTGCTGAAACGGTTTTCTTTTAAAGCCTCAACCACTTTGTATATCTCTGGATGAGCTTGAACAATGCCGGTGGGGTTATAACTTCCGCTTCTCCGGAGTTTTTCAACATCCTCAGCCAATAAGCCGAAAATGAAAATATTGTCGGCCCCCACGTGGTCGCGAATTTCGATGTTGGCACCGTCCATGGTTCCAATGGTGAGCGCGCCGTTCAAGGCAAATTTCATGTTGCTTGTCCCGGAGGCTTCCATCCCGGCGGTTGAAATTTGTTCGCTTAAATCCGCGGCGGGAATAATGATCTCGGCCATTGAGACGCGGTAGTCAGGGATAAAGACCACCTTCAGCCAATCCCGGCATTTTCGATCGGCGTTAATCACATCCGCGACATTGTGAATAAGTTTGATGACTTGCTTGGCCATCCAATATCCCGGGGCCGCTTTACCGGCGAAAATAAAAGTTCGCGGAACTTTGGGATGATGGTTTTCATCCACCAAACGGACATAATTGTGGATGACATGCAGGACATTTAAGAGCTGTCTTTTATAAAGGTGAATTCTTTTCACTTGAATGTCGAAAAGAGAATCAGGATTAACGGCGATATCCAAATTCTTTTTAATGAAATCCGCCAACCGGTCTTTGTTGGCTCTTTTAACCGCCGCGAAGTCTCCGCGGAATTTATTGTCGTTAGCCAAAGGCTCCAATTTCTTGAGTTCGTTTAAATTGGTTATCCAATCCCCGCCGATGGTTTTAAACAATAAATTGGCCAAGCCATGATTGGCTTTCGCGATCCATCGCCGGGGGGTGACGCCGTTGGTGATATTCCGGAATTTTTCCGGCCACATCTCGAAGAAATCAGGGACCAGATTTTTTTTGATGAGTTCCGAATGGAGCGCGGCCACCCCGTTAACCGAACGGCTTCCAACGATGGCCAAATTCGCCATGCGAATATTTTTTACCCACCCTTCTTCAATAATGGACATTCGCCGCATCCGATCGATGTCTCCGGGCCATTTTTTCTCGACGTCTTTAAGGAAAAGCGAATTGAGATACATAATAATCTGAAGATGGCGCGGAAGGACTTTTTCAAATATAGGCATGGGCCATCTTTCAAGTGCTTCCGGCATCAAAGTGTGGTTGGTAAACGCCAAAACCTCGCTGGTGATCTCCCACGCTTTATCCCAAGAAATCTCGTAGTCATCCACAAGAAGATGCATGAGTTCCGCCACGGCGATGGCCGGGTGGGTATCATTCATATGAATGGCGACTTTGGAGGGGAAGGCGTCAAAGTTGTCGTGATAACGAAGATACCGGCGGATGATATCTCGCAGGGCGCAGGCCGTAAAAAAATACTCCTGAACAAGTCGAAGCTCTTTTCCCTCGGGGCTGGCGTCGGTGGGATAGAGCGCCTTTGACACGTTTTCGGATTGCATTTTGTTTTCCACGGCTTGAAGATACCCGCCTTGGTTAAAAACCGAGATATTAAAGTCTTCAGGGGTCCGGGCGGAAAAAAGGCGTAAAAAGTTAACCGTTTTACCGCTGTAGCCCACAATGGGCATGTCGTGCGGCTCTCCTTGGATGATTTTGTAATCCACCCATTGCGGGCGGTATTTACCCAAGACGTCGTGGCCGTCCACAATGCGGCCGTAAATGGGGACTTGGGGAGCTTTTTCCGGTCGGGGGATTTGCCAATAGAGCGAGTCTGAAAGCCACCGATCCGGTTCTTCTGTTTGATTTCCGTTTTCAATTCCTTGTTTAAAGAGGCCGAATTCGTAGTTGATGCCATAGCCGAACCCGGGCAATCCCAGCGTGGCCAATGAGTCCAGAAAACAGGCCGCCAATCGGCCAAGTCCGCCGTTTCCAAGGCCGGGATCGGCTTCTTGCTCAAAGATTTCATCCAAATCCCGACCCAGATTTTTAAAAGCATCCCGGCATTGTTCCAAAAGACCCAGATTGACCAAGTTGTTTTCCAGGGTGCGGCCGGTCAAAAATTCCATGGAAAGGTAATAGACGCGCTTTGCGTCATTATCCCGGTATCGGCGTTCCGATTGGAGCATCCGCTCAATGGCGAGTTCTTTGACGGCCAGAGAAACCGCGTGGAATAAATCATCATTGGAGACGTCGCTCCAATCTTTGGCGAGAGAAAAACGGACATGATACCGGATGGAATCTTCAAAGCTTCGGCCATCCGGCGAGGCAAGCGGATTTTTAAATGCCGTTTCCGGCAGCGAATTTGATTTCTTGGATGATGGCAAATGGACCTCCTAAAAGAAAATAAAAATGAAGTGACGATTATATCTAAAAGGGACTCTTCCCTCCCCACGTCCTGCAGTGGCTTAGGTTCTAACTGCTAATGCACCACCTTGGGTTCCGGCGTGGGAAGAAAATGACAAATCCTCCCCACGCCGTACAGTGGGGAGCCTGCCTGCCGTCAGGCAGGGGTTGGGGAGGGGAAAAAGAGCGCGCCCCCCTTATTCATACAACATGGAGCGGAACAAGGAAGTTGTATCATTTTTCAATGAATTTTCTCCCATTTTCGGTTTATGTTTTAGGCGCGGTCAGCTTTCTCACCGATCTTTCGAGCGAGATGATTTATCCCCTCCTTCCCGTTTTTCTCACGACAGTAGTGGGAGCGGGAGCGGTCCAGCTGGGAATTATCGAAGGGGTCGCTGAATCCACCGCGTCCATTCTGAAAATCGTTTCTGGAATTTGGACAGACAAAGTCAATAAACGGAAACCCTTTTTGCTGTTTGGGTACACCCTCTCGGGCCTGACGCGGCCTTTGATAGGACTTGCGAACGTTTGGCCTGTTGTCTTGTTGCTCAGATTTTTTGACCGCACCGGAAAGGGCCTGCGGACCTCTCCCCGGGACGCTCTTATCGCCGATGTGGTCGATCCCGCCCGGCGCGGACGGGCCTACGGCCTTCACCGGGCGATGGATCACGCGGGGGCGGTGCTGGGGCCTTTGGTCGCCATCGCTCTTATCTCCGGATGGAATCTGAGTTTAAGGCAGATCTTTTTAGCCGCCGCCATCCCGGCCGTTTTGGTTGTGATTCTGTTGGCGGCGGGCTTAAAAGAACCCACTCTAAAAACTCCCGCTCCCAGGAAGATTTTCTTGGATGTGAAATCTTTCTCGCGGCTGCCGTCACGGTTTCGTGTTTTGATGGGGGGAATTTTAATTTTTACCTTGGGAAACTCAACCGACGCTTTCTTTCTTTTGCGACTTTCCGACGCCCAAATTCCTCCGCAGGGGGTGGCATTCCTATGGTCCATGCATCACGTGGTCAAAATGCTGGCCACTTATTACGGCGGCCGAATGGCGGACAAAGTCAATCGGTTAAAGCTTCTTATTTTTGGTTGGGTCTATTATGGGCTCATCTATCTGGCATTTGGCCTGGTCAAAGAAGCCAACGGGGCCATATGGATCTTTCTTCTCTACGGCATTTATTTTGGATTGACCGAACCCACTGAAAAGGCGCTTGTGAGCGATTACGCTCCGGAGGACCTTCGCGGGACGGCGTTTGGAATTTACCACGGGATTATCGGCCTTGCGGCTTTTCCGGCCAGCCTCATTTTCGGAATTATTTGGAAAGTCTACGGCGCTCCCGCCGCCTTTGGACTCGGAGCCTTTTTGGCGGGATTGGCATCGCTTGTTTTAATAGCGGGCTTGGGAAAGGCTGGAGAAAATAAGATTTAACTTTTTGGCTTGGCCCGGGAACCGCACTTATTGGCGAATACCCACGTGAATTCCGCTCCGAATAAAAACACTTGAGCGGAAAAATAAATCCATAAAAGCAAAACCATAATGGACTTGGCGGCTCCGAAAAACGATAAAGCTTCTCCGTACCGGAAGGGAAGCGTGAAAATGTACCTCACCGCGAAAAAAGCCACCGACCCCACCACCGCTCCCAGCCAAACGTCCTTCCAACGGACTCTGGTTTGGGGAAAATACCGGTAAATGAAGCCGAATAAAAAAGTGAATAGGACTAGAGAGGCGGCGTTAAATATCACCTTCCAAATGAAAAATCCCTTTACCACCGGAAAATAAACGCCCAGAGAAGATCTGACAAATTGAAGAGACGCGTCCACAAGGTACGACGAAAAGAAAAAAACGCCCAATATGACCAACATCGCAAATGAAAGAAATCGCGTTCCGATCACCCCTTTTATGACGCCTTTCGGCAATTTATCCACTTTCCAAACAAAATTGAGAGCTGATCGCAGTTGTTCAAACACCGCCGAGGCGATAAGAAAAAGAGTCAAGCCACTGAATACCGTGGCGATGCCGATCCCAGATTTTTTGGCGGTCAGGAGAAACCCGTTAAAAAAATTGGCGGTGCGAATATCGAAGTGCTGTTGGATTTGAGAAAGGATTTCTGCTTGGGCCCGCTGTTCCCCCAAAATATTGCCAAGCAGATACACGATAATAATGAGGATGGGGACAATCGAAAACACGGCGAAATAGGAAAGCGCCCCCGCCAAGAGCATCGGGTAATTTTGACGCCACGCCAAGAAAGTCTCTTTGAATAAGGCCCCTATTCCTTTTAGGGAGCACCATGGTTTGGGAGGTTCCGTTTTTTCTTCGTTCGCCATAAAAATTTATTTTAACCATTCTTTTCGAATCGGGGAAAGGGTTCCGAGATTTCTTGTCTCCCCGATAAAAGGCCGAAGCCCCACCACGCTGTAAATGAGTTCCGAAGATTTGACAGGCCGGGTGGATTTTCGCACTTCTTTGAACGTTCTCCCCAGAAAAAGCACCGCCAATAGCCGCGCAAGACCCGAAATGAGAAAAAGAGAAAGAAGCGTGTGGCCGCGAAGAGGGGGAAGGCGGTCGGCCAAAAACCCGCCCAAGGCCGCTCCCGAAAAAATAGCTAAGCCGTTCACTAGGTTAAAATACCCCAGGGCCCGAACGCGTTTCGATTGTGATACCGCGTCATAAATAAAATTGGTCACGCAGAGATTAAATCCACCCCAGGCAAAATTCGACATCATTTCAATTATGAGGAGGAGAAGGAAATTATTGGTGAATAACCAGAAAAGGGGAATGAATGGAACAAAGAAGCTGGTGAATTTAATGATCTTCGCGTTCCCCACCACGTCCGCATGCCGGCCCCAAACCGGGAAAGAAAGCATCCCCACCGTCATTCCGGAGAGCTGGAAAAGCATATATTTGAAATAGCTGAACTGATAATCACGAAGCATGAGTACGTTAAAATAAGGCGATGCGATGTTGGTGGTAAACGTGATGGCAGCCACAAAAAAAACAAATTTCACAAAATTGCTCTCTTTAAACCGTTTTATAAATTCCCAAAAAGTGAAATGGCTTTCCGAAGAAAATTTGAGGGGGATGTCCGCCATTTTGGACATGAAAAAAAGCGATGTTAACCGGAAAATGGCGGCGGCAATGAACAGGAGAAAAAACCCGGTGGCCAAATGAAAATGATCAAAAAAAGTGAGAGTGAGGCCGCACACAATCACGCTGGCAATCCCGGTGATGCCCAAAAGCTGGGCCCGTGTCCCAAAATAGCTCCCCCGTTTTTCTTCCGGTAGGTAGTCGCTCACCAGGCTTCCCCAAGCCGGTCCAATCAGCGTAAACAAAACGCGGTAGACAACGGCAAGAAAAATGAATACGCCGATGCGTTCGGGAAGGGGAATAAACGCCAGGAACGCCAATGGAATCAGGCCGAATCCCTGGGTCGCCACGGCAAATAGAAGAAAGCGGAGCCGGCTCCCATACATTTGAACCAGCCTCACCGCTCCGAGCTGTGAAATAGAGCCCAAAAGTTGAGGCATGGCCACCAAAAGTCCGATCTGCTGGGGTCCGGCGCCTAAGAAAAGAGCGAAAGGCGTGAGGTAATAATCCGTGATGATAATCATTACCTGGGCCATGACGCCTTCCCGGCGGCAAACCACGAGGCTGTCTTCAATTTTCTTATCGGAAATGGGAGAAATTTCGGCTTCCATAGAACTCCTAATTTCTTCTCATATTATGGTAATTTTAGGCAAAGGGGCAAAAGAGGTGAACCAATGGTAGATTTTTTTCGAAAAATGGGATTTTTTGCAGCGGTTTTGATGCCTTTCTGGAACATTCCCCTTATTTTACGCATTATAAAGAGGAAGAGCTCCGCTGACATTAGCCTCGGGTGGCTTTTTGGGGTGTGGGGGTGTGTTTTGTTTATGCTTCCGTCGGCCATCCTTTCTCCGGATTTTATCCTGCAGTCGTTCGGATTGATCAACGCCATTTTTTTCACCGGCGTGGTCGTCACCGTTTTAATTTATCGAAAAAAGTAGATTCTCCTGTTTTTTCTTAAGGGGGATTCGAACCCGATTTTAGGAGGACTTTCGAATGAGTAAAAAATCAATCAATTACATTAATGAAGGGATCGAAAAAATCCGTGAAAAGGGAAGCCGCATTGTCGGTGAAGGGGTTCCCATGATTGCTGCCGCGGGACTCATGAAAGCGGCCGGCGTGATCAGCGATGTATCTGATCGGCGGAAAAAATTTGTCACTGTTGTAAATTCCTATACCACCCAAATCCCCGGCCACGCCCATTTGGAACGCCTGGGCCACATTATTGAACGAGAATTAAAAGGCCTTGGATACAACGTCTGGTACGCGAACATCGGCGGGGCGGTGTGCGACGGCGTGGCCATGGGCCACTTCGGGATGAAGTATTCCCTCCCCAGCCGGGAACTCATCAGCGATCAAATCGAAACCATCATCGGCGCCCATCCCTGTGACGGCTGGATCGGCATTGGAAACTGCGACAAAATCGTTCCCGCCATGTTGAACGCCATTGTGCGGGTGAACATTCCCGCGGTCTATGTGTCCGGCGGCCCCATGCTGGCCGGCCGGGACAAATCCGACCTCATTACCGTTTTTGAGGCGGTCGGGAAACACTCGGTTGGAAAAATGTCTGAAGAAGGCATTGTCAAACTGGCCAATAGCGCTTGCGCGTCCTGTGGGTCTTGTTCAGGAATGTTTACGGCCAATTCAATGAATTGTCTGGCGGAGGCCATTGGAATGGCCCTCCCAGGGAATGGAACCATTACCGCTGAAATTTGGGCGGACGATCAAAAATCGCACACAGTCCCCAATCCCGCGCGCGAAGAGATTATGAAGCGCGCCGCCCACGTTTTGAAAAGATGTTTGGATGAAAACATTCGTCCCTTGGATATTGTGACCCCCGCCGCCATCGACAACGCTTTTGTTTTGGATATGGCCATGGGGGGATCCACCAACACCGTTTTGCATACCCTGGCTCTGGCTCACGAAGCGGGGATCAAATATGACTTAAAGAGAATTAACGGTCTATCAAAGAAAACGCCCTGCATCTGCAAAGTGAGTCCTTCCCGTCCGGACGTTCATATAGAAGATGTGCATGCCAAAGGGGGGGTGGCGGCGATTTTAAAAGAAATTTCCACCATCCCGGGAGTTTTGAGTTTGAAGCAGCAGACGGTGAATGGTCCTCTGGAAGACATGATCATGAACGCCCCCAAACCGGATGGCGACGTGATCCATCAAACGTCATTCCCATTTTCTAAAGAGGGGGGGCTGGCCGTTTTGTTTGGGAATATCGCCCCGAAAGGATCGGTTGTTAAAACGGCAGGTGTGTCTCCCGATATGATGGAATTTGAAGGTCCCGCGGTTATTTATGAATCCCACGATGAC
>JAKLIS010000270.1 GCA_022709485.1 Elusimicrobiota bacterium
CGCGGTGAAGTTAAAAAACTCTGCGCGCGATTTCCTATCTATAGAGCGCATGCTTAGAATTTATCTTATCGCGTTGGTGTCTTCCCTCATCATTTCTCTCGCCATGACACCGGTGAGCATATTTCTTGCCAAGCGGTTCGGCGCCATGGATCCCCCTGATCCGCGAAAAATCCACAATCAGGAAAAGCCGCGGTGGGGAGGAATCGGAATCTTGTCGGGATTTTTCTTTTCCCTGCTGTTTTTGTGGCTCGCCGTTCCTGAATTTAAAAAGCTCCTCGGGTACAGCAAAGAAATTCTCCGTAACGGAAAGGTTTATTTCACCCTCAACCTCGGCGAACAACTGGCCGGCATTTTGTTTGGGGTGTTGGTTCTTTTTATCTTGGGGTTGGTGGATGACAGGAAACCGGTTAAAGCCGGGATGAAATTTCTTATCCAAATTATCGCGGCTTTTGTCGCCATGATTTACGGAGTCCGGATCTACGGGCTCTCTATTCCTGGATTTGAAGCGTATTCCCACTTTCCTGTTTTTATCACCATGGTCCTCACGGTTTTATGGCTGGTGGGCATGGCCAATGCCATTAATTTGATTGACGGGTTGGACGGCTTGGCGTCTGGTTTGGTCGCCATAATCACATTCGCCTTTTTGGCTGTGGCCCTGGTTCAGCCCAAAGTCCATTCGGCCCTATTCAACAATCAGATGAAACTGGCGGCCATTATTGCGGCTGCGTTATTGGGAGGAAGTCTTGGATTTCTGGTATTTAATTTCCATCCCGCGAAGGTTTTTATGGGAGACGGGGGCTCCATTAGTCTGGGGTTTTTAATCGGATGCATCGCCGTCATCGGGACATTTAAAACAACGCTTTTCGCGGTGTTATTGGTCCCTCTTTTTTTGGCGGCCCTTCCTGTGGCGGACATGACTTTTGTTTTTGGCCGAAGGCTGTTTCAGAAGCGCAATCCCTTTGAACCGGACCGCGGTCATTTTCACCATCGCCTCTTGGACGCCGGTTGGACACAGAAAGAAATTGTCCTATTGGTTTATGTCATTACGTTAACGCTGAGTCTGCTGACGGTCGCGGCCGTCGGAATGAAGAAATGAAGAAAATTTTGTTTTTCTTTGGGACCCGCCCTGAGGCCATCAAGATGGCCCCGGTTGTCGAAGCCTTTCAGGCCGATCGGCGGTTTAAAACGATCGTCGGCGTGAGCGCCCAGCATCGATCCCTTCTCGACCAAGTTCTTAAAATTTTCGGGCTGAAAGTTGATTTTGACTTAGACATCATGCGTGAGAAACAGTCTCTGTTCGATATCACCAGCCGGGTTCTTAACAAGTTTGAGCCCGTCTTACAAAAATACAAACCGGATTTGGTGATGGTCCATGGAGACACGACCACGACCTTGGCGGGCGCGTTGGCCTCCTATTACAAACGAATCCCCATCGGCCATGTGGAAGCGGGTTTGAGAACGGGGGACAAATACCGTCCTTATCCGGAAGAAATGAACCGCCATTTAACCGACGCCTTAACGACGCTTCATTTTGCCCCCACCCCTTTGGGGCGAAAATGCCTTTTGGAAGAATCAATTGATCCGAAATACATTTTCGTCACGGGGAATACGGTGATTGACGCGTTGGTTGAAACGGTCCAAAAAGAGCTGCCGTTTAAAAATCCTTACTTGAGGCGGGTGGTAGGCCCTCTGATTTCGGCGGGAAAAGACATCGTTTTACTGACGGCTCATCGCCGGGAAAACTTTGGCCGCCCTTTTAACAACGCCTTTTCGGCGCTGGCTTTTCTAGGAACCCGATTTCAGAATGCCCATTGGTTTTATCCCGTTCATCCCAATCCCAATGTGTTTGGGCCGGCCCACCGGTTTTTTAAAGGAAAACGGAATTTCCACCTCCTCCCGCCGATTGGATATTCCGATATGGTGAATTTGATGGAAAAATCTTCCTTGGTTGTGACCGATTCCGGCGGTCTCCAAGAGGAAGCGCCATCCTTGGGTAAACCGGTCCTCGTCTTAAGAGAAGTCACTGAGCGTCCGGAAGCCGTCGGCGCCGGAACGGTCCGGTTGGTGGGAACGGATAAGAAAAAAATTATTTCAGAAGTGAGCCGTCTTTTAACAAACCGGTCCTCCTATCTCAAAATGGCCAATGCGGTCAATCCCTATGGAGACGGCAAGGCATCGGAAAGGATTTTGCGCGCTACCCAGTGGTATTTTAAAATGGCGGCCTCAAAGCCGGCGCCCTTCCAAAAAAAGCCATGACGGAATTTAAAAAGTTTTCAAAAGGAAAACACACCTACACCAAATTCGGCGCCAATTTTAAAGAAGTACGGGTGGAGGGAAAAGCCAAAGAAGCGCCCCAAGACGCCGCCGCGTCGATGTTAATGGATGTGGACCCCACCATTGCGCAGGGGGTTTACAGCAACGTGAGCGTGGTTCACCAATCGCCGGACGAATTGGTACTGGATTTTATTTTTCTTCCGCCGGGTCAGACGCGGGGCCGGGTAAGATCCCGCGTGGTGCTTCCTTATAAAAACGCGGGAGAACTCGCCAAATTGCTTAAAAAAGCGTGTGAGGATAAAAATGGACATTAAGTCATATTTGAAATCGGCGTCACTGGATGAATTGAAAGAAATTCGAGAATTTGTGGATCACGAAATACGAACCCGTCAATCCGATCCGCAAAAAATTAAAAAAGTGCTGACATTCACCGACGGGGCTTCCCGCGGAAATCCCGGGCACGCGGGTATAGGAGTCCTCATTTATGATGAGGCAGACCAGAAGCTTTTTCAGGACCAACAGTACATCGGCGTGTGCACCAACAATGAGGCCGAATACCGGGCGCTTCTGGCCGCGCTCGACCGCGCGGCCGAGGTCACGCAGGACACGGTCGAGTGCTACGCCGATTCGGAACTCATGGTGCGGCAGTTGAACGGCCAGTATCAGATTAAGTCGGAAAAGCTCAAAACTTTTTACGATGAAGTGCAGAGCCGCAAGAAAATGTTCAATACGGTGACGTTTCA
>JAKLIS010000271.1 GCA_022709485.1 Elusimicrobiota bacterium
TCTTTTTGGCGGAATAAAGGCCTTTATCGGCGGATTCAATTAAACCCTGGCCAGAGGTGACGCTTGTGTCCGGATAAGATCCGATTCCGATGGACACCGTAATCTTTCCTCCGGCCTGAGTTTCCTTAAATGGAAAGTGATGCTCTTCGATTGTCTTTCGGATCTTTTCCGCCACGTGCGTCGCTGAATCCAAGGGCGTCTCCGGGAGGAGGATCACAAACTCCTCTCCGCCGTACCGGGCGACGATGTCGGTGCCACGCACGTTTCTAATAAGAATGCGCGCGATTTCTTTGAGGACGATATCCCCCGCCGGGTGGCCGTTTCGATCGTTGTAATTTTTAAAATAATCCACATCTATCATCAAAAGGGTCATGGGGTGGCTATAGCGCTGGGATCTCGAGAATTCATCGACGAGTTGGCGCCGGAAATAGCGCATATTGAAAAGGCCCGTCAGCGGATCGCTCTGGGATTCTGTTTTAAGTTTCTTTCTCTCGCTGGAGATTTCACGGGACATCTCGTTAAAGGCTTCCTGCAACTCGCCCAATTCATCTTTGCCGATGGAAGGGATGCGCACATCCGCTTGTCCATGGGTGAAATCCCTGATTCCGTCTATCAAAAGAGTGAGCGGCCGAACCAGATTTTTAAACAGATAGACGGCCAAAAGAACGAAAAATCCAAAAATAATGATAGGGAAATAAAACGCGAACAAGCGATTCCGATGGATGGTGTTGTGAATCGATTGTTCAAGAACAATCGTCATTCCTTGCCGAAGGTTGGCTATCTGGTCAATCAAACTTTGAATTTTATCGAGCCGGTCCGACTCCGCTTTTATCTGAGACCGGGGATTTTTTGAATTGGCCGTCAGAAGAATCTGCCGGGAACCATTGTCATAATCCAAAAACAACTGCTGAATTTCCGCCAGTTTTCCCTGTTCGAGTGAATCCTGAGCTAATTCCAACACCTCTTCATAATATTTAAGGAACTTCTGCCTTTCCTTTTCGAAATTATCCAACCAAACTCTATCTCGAGTCGACACGAATTGAAAAACGGAATTGCTTTGGCGGTTTAAAGCCACCTGCATTTGCCCCAGAGCGTGAACCATCGGAAGATGTTCCGTCACAATCTTATCGGCTGCCCTGCCCATATCATTGGAACTCCAGCTTGTCATGAAAACCGCCAAGCCGGCCGCCAAGCCGAACAACGTGAAGAAAAATAGAATTCGAGTGCGAATACTGTTCATGATTTTAATTTATCCTCGTTTAAACAATTGAAAGCTTGAATGCATAAAAAACAAAGTGAATTTTCTCAAGAATTTTTCATCGCTGATAGGGCCCCGCTAATTCTGGGAATGCGGAGATGGAAGATGCAGCGGCTTTGGAGGCAAAAAGAGATCCTCCACTTGGGAAATCCTTAAGGATGCGATCCCTGAAACAACCAAGTCCGCGCTCGACAACTCAAAAGCGGGGTAAGAGGTGGAAACTCCCACGCATTTCATTCCAGCCGATTGAGCGGAAGCAATTCCCTGCTTCGAATCTTCAATCACGGCGCATTCTTCCGGCTTAATGGCAGTGGGCCTCTTCCCCGAAGAATTTAATAATTCAACCGCCTTAAGATAACTCTCTGGATTTGGCTTACCATTTTTGACGTCGTCCGAAGTAACAAGTCCCTCAAAAAAAGGCCTGAGACCCGCAGATTCTAAGAGAAGTTCCGCCTCATGGCGACGAGACCCGGTGGCAACGGCCAGCGGATACCGGGCCGCCACTGCCCTCACAAATTCGGGAACCGACGGGTAAGGCAAAACACCTTCGGATCGAACCAAATTCAAGTAAATCTCCGATTTGATTTTCATCAAATTGTTTAATTTTTCCAGATCCAATGGTTTTCGTTCATCCTCGAAATACCGCGCGAAGGCGCCCTTGTCATCCAGCGCCAAATAATTTTCTTTATAAACTTCGTCGGACAAAGGGGATCCTTCCCCCTGAAGCGCTTTATTGAAAGCGGCAAAATGCAAGGGCTCGGAGTCAATAAGAACCCCGTCTAGATCAAAAATGATGGCGCGCAAAACCACATCCATCCCATTAGGATAGACAGGACTGCGGTATAATTTCAAGTGTGTTTTAAACATTGCGTTCCTTAATTATTGAAATTGTGGCGCTTAATTTCTCCCAAATGTTCAATTGGATTCTTAAGTGTAAAACAGGAAAATCCTTTTTTCCAAGCTTTTCTAATAATTTGTAATAAATCTTTCCCATGATCCGCGCCGGAAGAAGCTCTCGATACCAACGCGCAGGCAGAAGTTCCGTGGCCCTCTTAAAATGGCTTAGGGCTGAAGAGGCCTGACTCTGAATCATTTTCTTAAATTCCGGGGTTTCTTCTTTTCGAAAAATAGAATCCCGGGAAACATGATATCTTTCCAGCGTGTCAGCCGATATATATATACGGCCCATATCGGCATCCATTCCAACATCCCTAATACAGTTGACTGTTTGAATGGCGATCCCAAGGCGGATGGCGAATTCTTTCCCCTCCGTCCAGGGAACCCCAAAAATCGGCAAACAAGCCAAACCGACCGTCCCGGCCACGCCGTAAAAGTAGCTCTCTAAATCCATGGGCATGTTAAATTCGACTTTTTTCAAATCCAACCAAACGCCCTTGTCTATTAAATCGATCATGGCGGCAAGAGGAATCTCATACTTGTCGACACACAACAAAAATTCCTCGGCTAAATTTTTCTGGCCGAATTCATTTATTCCTTCCAAGTTTCTGTCCAAAAAAACTTGGCGCCATGCCTGCAGGAATTTTTCAGGATTTTCATGCCCCTTGTCGACCGCATCATCCAATACACGGCAAACCGCATAAAGAATTTGGAGCGCCTTTCGCCTGTCCGCTTTCAAAAATAAAAAGGCGGGCGCAAAATGACTCTTTCGATATTGGCTAATGAGATTACCGGAATATGAAACCATTTCTATCTTTTAGGCTTGAAAATGACTGAAACTCAAACAATTAA
>JAKLIS010000272.1 GCA_022709485.1 Elusimicrobiota bacterium
TGACAACGCGCTTCCTATTACTATTGATTTGGTCCAAAAAGTGGTGGCACGCCATTTCAACTTGGAATTGTCGGACATGCGGTCCAAAAGACGCACGGACGCCATCGCTTTCCCGCGGCAAGTGGCCATGTATTTGGCCCGGACCTTGACGGAACTTTCCACTCCTGAAATCGGCGCGCAATTTGGCGGAAAAGATCACACCACGGTCATGCACGCCTGCAATAAGATTAAAAACAAGTTGAGTGGGGACCCTTATTTTGTTGCTCTGGTCAACAAGATCACTCAAGATATTCGCGAGGAAAGCGCCCTGGTCGATCTATGATTTTTCTCTTTTCCGACGAAAATTGAGCAAAAATCAGGCTTTTTTCCGTCCTGTTCAACCTGTATAATGTGTGGATAGTTGTTCGCATGTGGTGCCATTTCTGTGGATAACCGGTTGACCTGTGGGCAGTGTGGAAAAGTCGGCGCCCTTATCCACATGTTATTCAGACTCAAGATGTATTTGAAAATCTCTTAAAATCAAAAGTTTCTTAGAGCGAGGTACACTTATCATGTCTATCAACACCCATACTACGACGACTTCTCGCTTCTCTAATATTAAAGAAAGAGAAGCACTCAAGTTCAGTGCAAACAAGGGGGAGCTCTTTAAAGGAATCCAAATTGTCCAACCCGCCATCTCCACTCGAAGCACTCTTCCCATTCTGGGAAATATTCTTTTAGAAGCAGGTGAAGGAGAACTTCGTTTGTCCGCTACCGATTTGGAGGTTGGGATTCGAACCAAAGTCAAAGCGGACGTCATTCAAACCGGTTCCATTACCGTTCCCGCCAAACTGGTTTCAGATTTCTTGAAGAACATTGACGATGATAAAGAAATAAAAATTGAAGTACTGGATGGAAATAAAGTGGAGTTTCGATCGGGCCGAGACCGCTTGAATATTGTGGGTCTTCCGAAAGAAGACTATCCGGTCCTTCCTGAATTTGAGGATAAAAAATCAGTCCAGATTAACAAGGAAGTTTTAAAAGAAATCATCAAAAAAACCGTGTTTGCCACCTCTGCCGATGAAACACGTTATGTTTTAAACGGCATCCATTTAATTTTTGACGGCGGAAAAATAACGGGCGTAGCCACCGACGGACGGCGTTTGGCTTTCATTCAAAAACCTCTTCCCGACGATTCATTGAAAGTGAAAATTATTATTCCCACGAAAGCCGTCCAGGAATTGTTGAGACTTTCATCTGAGTCCAAAACCAACACCGATTCATTGAATGCATCCTTTACGGATAACCAAGCCAGCTTCTCCGATGGTGAAACTATTGTTTTGTCACGCCTCATCGAAGGGCATTTCCCCAATTTTGAACAGGTCATCCCCAAAACGCATGAGATCCAGCTTAAACTTGATCGCGGAGAGTTTCTCTCTTCTATCAATAAAGCGGCTGTGGGCACCATGGAGAGAGGCGGAGCGGTGAAGATCACCCTTTCCAAAGGCGTTTTAAAGGCCCAAGCTTCGGCTCAGGGGCGCGTGGAAGCGGAATCCGAGATGGCGGTGGCTTATGAAGGCGCTTCTTTCGATATCGCCTTTAATCCCCTGTACATGATGGACGCGTTGAAAGCGTTGGATCAAAAAGAAATTTTGCTTGAGTTTACTTCGCCCTTAAATCCGGGCGTTATCAAGCCGGCGACCGAAGATGGTTATCGATACGTCATGATGCCGATGAAAGTTTAGTCTTCGGATGTTTCTCTCCTCCATTACCCTCAGGCAGTTTCGCAACCACCGGGACCTGCGCCTGGAAATCGATCCAAAATTAAATCTTCTCATTGGGCCGAACGGCTCGGGAAAAACCAACATTATTGAAGCCATCGCGGTTTTGACCACCGGCTTCAGCCCTCGGGGCGCGAGCCCGGATCATTTGATTGAGTGGGGAGAAAATGGTTTTTATATTTCCGGCGTTTTTGGACGGGATGAAGAGAAAGCCTCTGAATTGACGCTGGAGATGAAGTTTGTGGATGGCCAGCGGCAAATCAAGCAGGGCGGCCAAACATCGGTCCGGCTTCGAAATTTGATTGGCATGGTGCCTCTAGTGAGTTTTTTCCCAGAAGACTTGTCCATCGTAAAGGGGGATCCGGACGGGCGGCGCCGGGCGTTAAATCTGGTTCTCATGCAGATCGACCCTTTGTATGCGGAAAACCTTCGGCGCTTCACAGAAACCCTTCGATCTCGAAACGCCGCTTTGAAACAGTTGGCGGAAGGACGGATTTCGGAAGACGCCCTGGACCCGTGGGATGAGGAACTTTTGAAATATGGGCTGCCTATTTGCGAAAAACGAAACCAATTTTTAAAAGAGTTTACCGGCATTTTTTCGCAGATTCAGTCGGGGATATCTAACGGATCGGACTCAAGCCGGCTGGAATATAAGCCGTCTCTTCCAGGACCTTGGGACGGCGGGAATCACGATCGGCTTTTAAGACACCTGCGGCTCACGCGCCAAAAAGACGTAATCATCGGAACCACCATGGCAGGGCCCCATCGGGACGACATTTCGTTCTTTCTAAATGATAAATCCGCCCGGATTTTTGGCTCTGAAGGGCAGATGCGCACGTGCGCCGTGGCTTTCAAGTTGGGTGAAGTGGAGATCATCCGCCGGATGAAAGGAACGGAGCCCATTTGCCTGTTGGATGATGTTTTGTCGGAACTGGACGAAGGGCGGGCGCGTCGGCTGTTGGAGGAATTAACAAAAACAGGCCAGTGTTTTGTAACCATGACAGGCCTTGAATCTTGGCCCCAAGACAACCGGCCCAAAGCGGCAATTTTTTGCGTGTCTTCCGAAGGAAAAGTGGAGCCGGCCAAAGACAATAAAAGTGTGAAATTCGTCGCCCCATTTTGACTACAGAATTTCTAGAATAACCCCACAACCCATGCAGACAAGATACCGCAGCCGATCGCATTCATCAGACAAAACCGAAAACACCGCTCCGGCCAAACAGCTCGTGGAAGTTTTTT
>JAKLIS010000273.1 GCA_022709485.1 Elusimicrobiota bacterium
GGATTTCTATTCACCCCTTGACGGGGGACTCCTAATGGGTGACCCCTTCTTCCCCTGCTAGCGACTTGAACCCTAAACTCTAAACCCTAAACTAAATTTCCCCTTGCAATGGCATCCCTTCAGGCATAAACTCAAGTAAGCAGCATATTTTTAAAACAGGGCAGATTTATGGCGCGAAAATCACGGCAGAACTTACTGAAGATAAGCGAAATGGCTCAAAAAGCCGATGTGTTGGTCTCCACAATTCGGTATTACACGGACATTGGGCTCTTAAAAGCCGCGATGACGACGGAAGGGGGACACCGTCTTTACGAAGAAATACCGACCATGGAACGCCTGGCCAAAATCAAAAGAATGGTGGCCAAAGGCTTAACCCTGCCGGAAATACAATCCCAAATAGACAAAGAATTGACAGTCAAGAAGATCCTTGTGGTCGATGATGAACCTGAAATTGTAGATTTCTTTAAAGAATTGTTTGAGACCGCGATGCCTCACCAAATAGAAGTCGCCAATGACGGTTTTAAAGCGGGGCGGTTGGTTCAAACTTTCGGGCCCGACTTGGTTATTCTGGATCTCCTTTTGCCCGGCGTGGATGGGTTCCAGGTTTGCCGCATGATTCGGGAGGATGAGGAGACAAAGCACACCAAAATCCTGGCTGTGACCGGATACGACTCCCCGGAGATTCGCAAAAAGATCCTGGATTCCGGTGCGGACGATTTTCTCGGCAAGCCTCTCGAATACAACCAAACTCTGGAAAAAATTTGTAACCTCCTCGGAGTTAGTCGCAAAGAAACTCCCAAAAAATAACGTGTCTAATAAATACTCTCTCCGCATCCAGGGAGACAACCAGTTCCGCTTCTGGATCTCCATCCTCACTTTTACGGTGAGTTCCGTTTTCGTCGCTCAAGAAGAAGCCTCGAAAATGCTTCTTCTTATATTTCTTTTTGTCGCGTATTCCGCCTGCTACGGCCTTGGTCATTTATTTTCAAAAATTGATTTTCTTCCAGGCGCCACCCATTACACCCTCACTATTGCCGACCTTGTCGCCGTGACCATCGTTATTTACATCACGGGAGGCATTCAAAGTCCTTTTTTCATTCTTTACCTGGTGCCCATGGCGGTCGATTTATACGACCGGTCCCTTTTTGATTTTGTTTTTGATTGCGTGCTCGCCTTTTGCCTTTATGGCGGGCTACTTCTCTATCAGACTATCGAATCGGGACACCCGGTTTTTCGAATGGTGGCTCAAATGGGATTTCTCGCCATTCTAACGGGTTTTCTCTATGTTCTTTTGTTTCTTCTTTCCAAACAGGAAAAATTCCAAAAGAAGCTCGTCTCCCGCCACAAAACCTTGGCGGCCGTGGCCAATACTTTATGCGGTTCGTTGTCCAATTCAAAGCAATGGATAAAACGGATCACCAGCCTTATTGAAGAAGAGATTCGCAATGACGGAATGAAATGCCGGATTTCAATTCATAAGGGGAATTTCCAGTTTATGCCGCCCAGCGGAGGTCGTAAAGAGATAATTATTCCTATTTTGGTCGGGGAGTGCGTTTTTGGGTCTCTCATCATTACACACGACGTGAGCAAGCCGCTGTCTGAGACAGACCAAGATTTCTTTTCATCTATCGCGGTGTCTTTGGGCTTGGCCCTTCACCGGGCAAAGCTTTGGGAAGAAAAGCAAGAAAGGTTGGAGAGTGATGAATCCCTCATCATCGCTCATTCCCCGGTCGATCCCAATAATCCTCCTCAACCTCGGTACCCCGTCTCTTACCCTTCTAATCCGACGGAAAATATTTAATCCAGCCCCCGCAATGAGAGCGCTTTCGTCGTCCCGAGATGTCCCTGCTCAGGGCTCCGATCGGGTCCTCCTTGGATGCCGATGCCGAGCAGAGACTTCTCGGCATGACGATTTCTCGGCATGACGATTTCTCGGCATGACGTTCTCTCGGCATGACGTCGTATATCGTCGTCCTGAGATGTCCCTGCTCAGGGCTCTGCTCGGGACCTCCTTGGATGCTGATGCCGAGCAGAGACTTCTCGGCATGACGATTTCTCGGCATGACGTTCTCTCGGCATGACGTCGTTTTTCGTCGCCCTGAGATGTCCCTGCTCAGGGCTCCGATCGGGACCTCCTTGGATGCTGATGCCGAGCAGAGACTTCTCGGCATGACGATTTCTCGGCATGACGATTTCTCGGCATGACGAAGGGAAGAATAATTTTCTTATTTTTTCGAGGGGGGCTGATATTGGGCGATGATTTGTTTAAGCCGGTGAAAGGCAGGTTTAGGTGAAAAATCTTTCCGGACAATTCCCAGATAATCCGTTGAATCCAAGAACATTTTATCTGTGTCCCGGTAAAAAGCCCAGAATATTTTTTCAATTTGCGGGTAACGATGAACAAAGCCGCATTGCTTTTCCATCCAAACGGCCTGATCGCCTTCATTCAATGCTTCTCCAGCGAACCATTTTTGCGACTTCTCTCCCTTAGGAATTCCCGGGCAACCCATTTCCGTAATCCAAATTTTTTTGTCTCCGTCGCCGTTTTCTTCCATGATTTTTCTGAGATCGCCCAAGATTTTGTCCATCTCTTTTTCGACATTCGGGTTTAATGGATCCAAAAACGGATGGATATTGAGGACATCGAAGAAGTTTTTACCCGCCTCCCGGTAAAGGTTCTGGACGGCCTCCAATAGAGGATGGGCGAATCCTCCGTGAAGCACGCGGCAGTTTGGATCGGCCTTTTTAGCGGCCTCATAAGACATTTTGAGAAGGTCGCAATATTTTTTAAGCCCGTCTTTGGGGCCGGACCAATAATATTCATGGTTGGGTTCATTCCAAATTTCCCAATGTTGAATGCGGGATTTATACCGATCCACCGTGTTTTCAACATAACCGGCGAATTCATTTAAATGGGCGGGCGGGCTGTTCCATTTTTCTCCTTCAGAATTTGGCTGGGCTTTGTTGTAGTG
>JAKLIS010000274.1 GCA_022709485.1 Elusimicrobiota bacterium
CTTGCTTTATGATGTGGTTCTGGCCGCTTGTCTATTGGAAGGAAAAAAGATGGACCAAGTGGCAGATGTCTTTTTGAATGATCGGCGTCAAGAGTTGGGGAAATTAAAGCAAGTTAAGGGCCAACCGGACGATCAGGTAAGGATTGTTTTCCAGAATAAAACGGACACGGAAAATCCTCAAGAAGCTCTCGAACGGATGGGGCGCCGCTTAGCCAAGTTGGTTAAAAAGGCTCTTTCGCGGGAAGTATTAAACGATGCCGATGTCGCCGAATTTTTCGGGGGCGGATCCTTTGATTTGAATCTTGATCAACAAACCCAAAATACTCCTGCTCTTTATTTGTTAAGCCGGAGGCAGGTGGATATTGTTTTGGAGAGCTTCCGTCGAACCCTTAAGGAAGATCAGTTGAACGGAGAGGTTCGCCCTGATGACGCCGGCGACATCGCCTCTGTTCTTCTTTCTCTGGGAGCGCCGGCGGCGGCCCAGGGCCAATGGGTGGTGCCCATGCGGGGTGGGGGAATGGATGCGTACAAGGAAGACATACAGAATCTAGTTTCGATTATGGGGCAGCTAAATCCGGAGGCTTTTGTGTTTGTGCTCCTGCCCGAGGGTGAGCGCGATCTTTTTAATCAGGCCGCGGCGCTTATTCCGGAGTCAATTCGTTCGCGCGTGAAACCGGCGGTTTTCGAATTGCCCATTGTGAATGAGGGGACATTGAACACTTGGGAGATGGTCCAATGGCTGGACCGCCATCCGCAATTTCAGGGGCAAACTTTGGTGCTTCTCAAGGGAGTTCAGCTTAATTTTGCGGAGGGAGAAGGCACTTTATTGGAACAGATGACCATTTTGAGATGGTCGTTCGCAGCGGGCGTTTTTCTTTCGCTGCCCGCCCACAGTTTTTCATTGCTCCTAAAACTTCAAGCCGAAATTGCAACCCTTTGGCAGGCATAGACGAATAAGGATGAATTGAACGGCGAGAATCCGATCTGATCTATCTTGGGATTGAAAGGAAATAAAAATCAGAATTCCTGAGTTACGGCTAATTGTCATTTGTGTCCGCTGCCCCTCAAAGTCAACCTCGATATCATTTTTGGACTGCAGTGGGAGAGGACATTGAAAAGCGACGGCAGTTTCTCTTTCTCGGGCCAACGCCTGCGTGTTCCCAAAGGTCCTCGGCATATCAAAGTGACTATCGTCCTTCATCCGCCGTTCCAGAGGCGTTCTTGGAGCCGGTGGATTGTCTTTTGGAAGGGCGGGTGGGTTGGCCAATTTATCAAACCGGCTGGCCAAGTCCTCTGGCGGTTCGTTTAACCGATTTTCATCACTGTCTTACCTGGGGTAGGGCGACCACCATTGTTGGGACTCCTTCGAAATGCGGGCCCTTTTTTTAGGTGGTTTCTCGTCGGTGACGAACCCGGCCAAAGTCTCACTTTATGCCTTCACCTGTCTCTTTTCATCCGCCGGGAACAGCACTCACAAGTTGAACTTGGACGTAAATTGTTACAACAATTTGACAACTTCTTAAGGCAATCTTAATAGCCAGTGAGGCATCATATGGCATAAGGGTCGTTCTTCATTTCAACTTAAAAATCTAACCCGCCCCTTGGACAATCATTCATAAGGAGACCTCATATGCCATCGAAAGGAACAAACCGGCTGCTTGGAATACTACTCGTCTTCATATTTTTTATCTCAAATTCTCTTCTGGCCTATTCTCCCGAAACCAATTTTTGGGCGGATCGCCAAAAAAGTTTAAAGGATAAAGCCACCATTGAATTGGCCCGCTTGCCCGGAGCCGGCGTTCCTCTTGGCCCCTCGTCTTTTGGCGGGTCTGTGGGTGGCAAAGCCGTTTCCTCTCCTTCACTGTCCCCTTCGATGGCCCAAAAAATCAAAGGTTTAAAACAAGAAGCCACTTTGACGGGTCTCCTCTCTTCTCTTAATACCCCCTTTGGACGGGTGCAAGGAATTTCGATCCCGAAGGAAAATTTCACGGGCCCCATCGTGGTTCACCTTCAAGACGTCCACATGAATTCCGAAGCCCAAACCAATTTGGGAGAAATGACCAAGACGTTGGTTGGAAAAAACCAAGTCGGGATGGTGGCGCTGGAAGGGGCCTTCTCTGCCTATGATTTTTCAGCCATCCACCAGTTCCCATACCAAGAGGCTGTAAAAGATGTGGCGGATTACTTCTTCCGGACTCAGGAAATTTCAGGACCCATCCACGCCATTTGGACAAACCCCAAAACACTGGCTCCTATTATTGGGGTGGATCACGCCGCTTATTACGACCAAAACGTGGAGGCCTACCGGGCGGCCGCCGGGCTTCAAAAAAATCATAAAGAAAATCTTAATGTAAAAGGGGCGCGGCTCTCCGCGGAGAAAGCGTCACAACTAAACCCAGCCCTCTCAAAACTTTCCGCCATTGTCGACGGCCACCGGGATGGAAACGTCAGTTTTGGGGCCTATGTGAAAGCCCTGAATGAAACGGCATCCTCCCAAAATTCCGCTATCCGTGATTTCCTAAAGGCCCTGGATCTAGAAACCAATATGAATGAGGCCCAGGTTGAAAAGGAACGCGCTCAAATCATTGAGCGGCTTGTGTCCAAATTGGACAAAAAGGAGATGGAAGACCTCCTTCAACTCACCGCGGGCTTCCGCTTGGGGAATTTAAACCCTGCTGAGTTCTATGAATCTTTAAAACATCTTTGCGCCGCCAACGGCGTTACTCTCAACAAATACCCCGCGATGACGGATTTCATTCGCTATGTGACCCTGGCTGAAACCATTGATGTGGACGCTGTTATAAGAGAAACGAGAAGCATGGAAGAGAAGGCCCTCATGAAGCTCGCCTTCTCAAATGAGGAAAAGGGTCTCATTCAAAAATCCCGAACTCTATATCTTGAAAAACGTTTGGTGGATTTTGCCCTCACTCCCGAAGAATG
>JAKLIS010000275.1 GCA_022709485.1 Elusimicrobiota bacterium
TACATGACTCATTTTTGGAACAAAAATGAGTCATGTAGCGACTTGACCCCTTCTTTGCTGCAGGAAATCGAGGAGAAGCCGGTTAAAGATTTGGGGGTGTTCCAGGGAAAGAAGATGGCCGGCATCGGGGATTTCATGAAATTGGGAGTGAGGAATCTTCCCGGCCATTTCCTTCATTTCGCGCGCGGGAGAGAGCTTATCTTGCGCCCCCGCCACCACAAGAGCCGGAACCTGAATGGTGTCCAATAGGGGGGTGGAATCCGGCCTCTCGGCCATTCCAAATAGGGCGGAAATAACCGCTTCGGGCCGGCATTCTTCCATCCATTGGCGCGCCGATTTAACGCAATCAGGATTGTTTTTATAAGTGGCGGGTGCAAAAACCCCGTTTATCATGTTTTCAACAAAAGGAGCCGTTCCTTTTTCCCGGATAAACCGGATATTTTCCATGCGCTTGGCGCGCGCGACGGGGGTGTCCGGTGTGGCGCGCGTAGAAACGAGTCCCAGCGCGTCAATGCGGTTCGGATATTTGCCGATCAATTGAAAAGCGACATATCCTCCCATTGAAACACCCACCACGGCCACTTTCCCCTGAATATCCAAAAAATCCAATGTTTGAATCACCTCATCGGCCATAAATTCCATGCTGCACGCATCCCGGTTCAAAAAAGATTCACCAAATCCGGGGAGATCCACTGAAACGCACAGGCATGATTTGGATAGAGCTGGGAGATTGGGCGTCCACATTTTTCTGGAGAGGGGAAAGGCATGAAGGAAAACGACGGGATGACCGGAACCAATTTTTGTATGGGGAAGCATATCGAATTGCGCCCGCCACTCCCCGGGCGTCTCAATCGGGAATGGCGAATCTCCTATAAAATTTACTTAATGATGCCGGGCTCCGTGAGCCGGCCCAAGTTTTGAAGCTTTTTTAATTTGTCTGTAGACAAAATCTTTTTATCTTTGATGATGTCGATGATGGACTTATTCTCCGCCACCGCTTCTTTCACAATCTCGGCGGCTTTGGCATATCCCACGATCGGATTTAAGGCAGTGGCGATGGAAACAGATTTCTCCGCGTATTCCCGGCAACGCGCGCGGTTTGCCGAGATGCCTTTCACGCACCGATCTGAAAAAAGACCCACGGCATGGGTCAAAATTTCAATGGAAAAAAGAAGGTTAAAGGCCATGAGGGGCATCATCACATTTAATTCCAACTGCCCGGCTTGAACCGCCATGCCGATGGCAAGATCATTTCCCATCACCTGAAAGCAAACCATGTTCAGCATCTCCGCCATCGACGGATTTACCTTCCCGGGCATGATGGAAGATCCAGCCTGAACCGCGGGCAATAAGATTTCATTTAAACCCGTGGTAGGCCCCGACGCTAAAAGACGGATATCGTTGGATATGCGAATGAGTTCAAGGGCGAGATTTTTTAAAGCACCGGAGACTTCCGCCATCGGCCTTTGGCTCTGCATGGCCTCGCGTAAATCCGCGGCCGGAGCGAATTTAAGTTTCGTTTCTTTATTAATTTGGATGATGGCCTTTTCGGGAAAATTAGGGTGGGTATTCAGGCCGGTCCCGGCGGCGCTTCCGCCGATTCCCAATTCTTCTAATCCTTGAACGGCCGCTTTGATTCGATCCAAAGATTTTCGAATGGAGACGCCATACGCCTTAAATTCCTGGCCCAACCGGATGGGCACGGCGTCCTGTAAATGGGTCCGGGCCGATTTAATGACCTCGTCAAATTCTTTTCCCTTTGCCTCCAGCGTGCGGCTTAATTTATCCAAAACGGGAAACAATTCTTCTATATAAACGCGGGCGGCAATTCGCATTGCGGTGGGGAAAACATCGTTGGTGGATTGCCCGAAATTGACATCGTCATTGGGATGAATGAGCGAATAATTCCCTTTTTCACCCTTTAAAATCTCAATGGCGCGATTGGCCACCACTTCATTCACATTCATGTGAATGGCGGTTCCGGCCCCCATTTGAAAGGCGTCCACCACGAATTGATCCCGGAGGGTCCCTTTTCGAAGGTCGTCACAAGCGCGGGCAATAGCCTCGGCCTTGGACTTTTCAATAAGACCCAAAGATTTATTGGCCAAAGCGGCGGATTTTTTAACGATAAGAAAAGCGTCTATAAGGCGTGGATGGGTTTTGAGCCCTGAAACAGGAAAATTTTCCATGGCTCGAAGAGCATTGATGCCGTAATAGGCGTCTGCCGGAATATATCGGGACCCTAATGAGTCTTTTTCCGTCCGGTAATTGGACATTTTATTCCCTATCGATGAGCGGCACAAAAGAAAGCCCGCGGGGACCGGTGTACACGCATTCAGGGCGAATCAGTTTATTGTCGGCGTGTTGTTCGATGATGTGGGACGTCCACCCCGCCATTCGCGCCATGGCAAAAATGGGCGTATAAATCTCTTTTTTAATCCCAATGAGGTAATAAAACACCGCGGCATAATAATCCACGTTTGGCGGGATATTTTTCTCCCGCTTCATGGCCTCTTCCAACTTGCAGGCCAAAGGAAATATTTTTTTATCCCCCATCCGGCGGGAGGTTTCGTCCGCCAGGATTTTCATGTACGGGGTCCGCGTGTCGATGTTTTTGTAAATGCGGTGTCCAAAACCCATAATTTTTTCTTTATTGGCCAGCGCTTTGGCGAGCCACGCGTCCACTTTCTTGGCGTCTTTAATTTTAAGAAGAACCTCAATGGCGCCTCGGTTGGCTCCGCCGTGAAGCGGTCCTCTCAAGGTTCCAATGGCGGACACCACCGCCGAATGCATATCCGCCAATGTGGAGGAAGTGACACGCGCGGCAAAAGTTGAGGCGTTATAACTGTGTTCCGCGTATAAAATCATCGTCGAGTCGAAAGCTTTGGCCACCACAGGCTCCGGCTCTTCTCCTGTAATCATGTAGAG
>JAKLIS010000276.1 GCA_022709485.1 Elusimicrobiota bacterium
CGCCCTTACCGCATTCCTCTTAGCGGGTTTTTCCTGCGACCTTCTTTATTTCTCCCGCTACTTTATCCATGAGATTTGGGTGGTGTTATTTACCCTTGGGGTTTATCTGGGGGCGACTTACTACGTCGACCGGCGCCGCCCGATCTATTTTTATTTGGCCTGCCTCTCCGGGGTTCTCCTTTTCTGCACGAAAGAGACCTCCGTCATCATTCTTTTTGTTCTGCTTATTTCTTTCGACTTAACGGAGCTGGTCCACCGCCTCTTCGCCGAAAAAGAAACCAACTTTTATGTCCAATATATTTTGAGGGTGAAGAAACTTATCGGCGAATTGAAATTCCATTTATTGGGTGGCGCGGTGTTGGTGGGGTTGGTGTGGGCGACCTTATTTTCTTCTTTTGGGAAAAATCCGCGAGGACTTTATGACTCTTTTCTCACCTTTGCCTTCTGGACGGGAACCGGGGTGGAATCCGGCCACAACAAACCCTTTTTCTACTTCATTAATGAAATTCTCTTCCGGTATGAATCTCCCGTGGTTTTTTTCACCCTATTGGGGCTCATTTTGGCTTTTCATCTCCGAGATAAAAAAGGGCTTTTCCTGGCTTTTTGGACATTGGGCATCATTGGGGCGCATTCCGTTATTCCTTACAAGACGCCCTGGCTGGTCATTAATCTTCTGCTGCCGATGTTTCTTCTCTCCGGCTACGGAATTCAGCAAATGGTGAACGCATGGTCCACGCGGTTTCGAAATTCTTCTTACACGAAACTTCTGTGCGCGGTGCTGGTGCTGGGTCTACTCCTCAGCGCGGGCCAACTCCCCCTCACTTGGTGCGTCAATTATGTGGAATACGACAGTGACGCCCACAAGCAAGCCTACGTCCACACCGGCCGCGACGTTTTCCGCTTGGTGAATGACATTTATGACACGACCGCCGGCCTTCCCGACGAAGGGAGCCTCCCGATAAATATTTACACCTCCATCCAGTGGCCGCTGCCCTTTTATCTCATGAAATACACCAAAGCCGCCTGGTGGGGCGAATCCTCGACGCCGGCGGACGCCCCCATCATAATCTGCCAGGACAAGCAGGAAACCAACCTCAATAAATTTCTTAAAAATAAATACAAGGTCACGCGCTACACCTTGCGCCCAGGCGTCGTCATCCTCGTTTACACCGACGAACAATTTTTTAAGAATAAGCGAATGGAATCCCTCGAGACGGAGATCCCTAAAGTGGAGACCTTCCATTAAATGACCGAACCATTTTTGTCCATCATCATTCCCGCCTATAACGAATCACACCGGCTTCTGCCGACCTTAGAACAAGTGCATCAATTCGTTCAAAAGCAGCCCTATTCGATTGAAGTTTTAATTGTGGACGACGGCTCGACCGACGGCACCTACGATTTGGCGTTGGGATTCATTTCAGGGAAGGATTCCTTTAAACTTCTGCGAAACCCCGTGAACATGGGGAAAGGGGCCTCCATTCAGCGCGGCATGATGGCCGCCGGCGGCCATTTGCGGCTCTTTTCCGACGCGGATTTGTCCACGCCGCTCGAGGAAACCCACAAATTTATCAGCCTTTTGGAAGGCACCGCTGAAAAGCCGCCGGAGTTTCAAGTGGCCATTGGATCTCGGCGGAAAAAAGGGGCCAAGATAGGGGTCCGCCAGCCGTTTTTTCGGGAGGCGGCGGGGCGCATATTCAGCATTTTGGTTCGGATATTTCTTTTGGGCGGGTTTCTGGACACCCAATGCGGGTTCAAAATGTTTTTAGGAGCGGCCGCGGAGAAAATTTTCCCCCTTCTCACCATCAACCGGTTTGGTTTTGATATCGAGATATTGTTCGTCGCCCGCCGGGTTTTCGGCTACCGCATTAAAGAGGAACCGGTGACCTGGTATGATTCTCCCGCCTCAAAAGTGAACCTCGCCACAGACGCCTTCCAAATGTTTTTGGATATCTTTCGGATCCGCTGGCGATGGCTGAAAGGCAAGTACTCACAACATCTCAAAAACTAGCAACCATGGGGTGTATCAGCATTGGATGAGGGAAGTGGGTTGGCAGATTTAGATGAGAAGGTTTTGAAACCAAGGTTTCAATTTTTGGGCACGGACTTTTCAAGGGAGACGTCCGTTATTAACAAAAGTGCGTAAACGCCCATTTATATCGGAAGGGTAAACGAAAACTTCGCGCCCCGGCCCTCGCCGTCGGACTCCACCCAAATCTTTCCGCCGTGGACTTCCACCCAGGCTTTTGCAATGGCCAAACCAATCCCCGATCCTTTGGCTTTTTTCCCCTGCTTTCCCTGATAAAAACGATCAAAAACAAATGGGAGATCCTCTCCTGAAATACCACTTCCGGTATCTTCAATAGTGACTTGAATATTCCCCGTTTGGCGGGATAATTTAACTGTCAAAAAACCGTTATTTGTGAATTTAATGGCGTTGGATATGAGGTTTGAAACCACCTGTTCAATTTTTTCCGGGTCTAGAGAAAGAATAAAATCCCCGGTATCAAAAAAATATTTAATGGAAAGGCCCTTATTTTCCGCCGAAAGCCGGTAACTTTCAATGACCTTTCCCATGAGGCTCTTCAGATCCACCCGTTCTAATTTAAGTTCCCCTCTTTTGCCGCCGGCTTTAAACACGCATAGAAGGTTTTCGATGTTTTTATGGAGGCGCCCAATATTCCTACTGATCATGTCGAAGTACACTTCCGCGTTTTTTGACTCAAGTTGCGGCTTTGTTTTCAATTGATTAATCATATCCAGCGCGCTTTCCACCGCGGCCAAGGGGCTTTTGAGCTCATGAGTTAATCCAGCCATCGCGTCTTCGTTAAAAAAGACGGAGGTTCGAATAAAATAAGCGTAAACCAAAGATCCCAAAGAAAACAATCCGCCGAAAAAAATAATGGCCCCCAAAAACCAAAATAAAGA
>JAKLIS010000277.1 GCA_022709485.1 Elusimicrobiota bacterium
AAAAAAGCGGCTGGGCTTGCCAAAGCGGCATCCAACCCATTAAAAAATAAGGTTGGATCCATTACCCCCGCGCAACTGGACGAGATCGCGCGCGCGAAAATGCCCGATTTGAATACCAAAAACCTCGAGGCGGCGAAACTCATGGTGGCGGGAACCGCCCGGTCCATGGGAATAGAGGTGAAATGAATATGTCCGAAACCAAACGCATGAAGGCCATGGCGGCCAATTTTGAACAAAGCAAAAAACACACTCTGGCGGAAGCCGTTGAGATCGTCAAGAAAAATGCCACCGCGAAATTCGATGAAACCGTTGAACTTCACATTAAGCTCGGCGTCGACACAAAAAAGACCGACCAACAAGTGCGAGGGTCCACCGTGCTTCCCAAGGGATCCGGAAAAACAAAAGTCGTGGCCGTGATTGCCAAAGGCGAAAAGGTTAAAGAAGCTCAATCAGCGGGCGCCGATTATGCCGGAGACGCTGATCTTATCGAAAAAATCCAAAAAGGCTGGATGGAATTCGACACTTTGGTGGCCACTCCCGATATGATGAAAGATTTGACGAAGCTCGGAAAAGTTCTGGGGCCTCGGGGCCTTATGCCCAATCCCAAATCCGGCACGGTCACTTTTGACGTGGGCAAGGTGGTCCGCGAACTCAAAGCCGGCCGCATTGAATTTAAAATGGATTACTCCGGCAACATTCACACGATTGTTGGAAAAGCGTCTTTCAAACCTGCTGATTTATTTGAAAATACCCAGGTTGTCTTAAAAGCCGTGAACGCCGCCAAACCAGCCACTGCCAAAGGTGTGTATATACAGTCCATCACACTGACTTCCACCATGGGAAAAGGTGTGGCAATCAATTTCAGCGATGAGAAAGCCTAAATCTTCCGGTTTTTTCACTCTTTCCAAGTTCTAAATCAAATCAAATATGGCCGACGAAAAATTTGACGTTATTATTGTAGGAGCGGGGCCGGCAGGGATGGCGGCGGCGATTACCTTGGCCCGGGCCGGAATGAACGTGGTCGTTTTGGAGCGGGGGGTTTACCCCGGCGCCAAAAACGTTCAAGGCGCCATTTTTTACACCAAAATGCTCTCCGATATCATCCCCGAATTCTGGAAAGACCCCCAGTGCCCCATGCAGCGTCCCATCGTCGAACAAAATTTCTTTATTACCTCCGATGATTCCTTCGTCAAAGTCGGTTATCGCAGCCAAAAATGGGCCGAGGAACCGCGCAACTGCTACTCTGTCATTCGGGTCGAATTCGACAAATGGTTCAGCAAAAAAGCGGAAGAAGCCGGCGCCCAAATTTTTCCCGGCGTCACCGTTTCCAAGCTCCTTCAAAAAGAAGGAAAGATTATTGGAATCCAAACCTCTGACGGTGAAGAGCTCATGGCCGATATCGTTATTGCCTGTGACGGCGTCAATTCCATGCTGGCTCAGTCCATCGGCCTCATTGACGAGTTAAAACCGGAAGAAGTCGCCCTTGGCGTCAAAGAAGTTTTGGCTCTTCCAAAAGAAAAAATTGAGGACCGCTTTAACCTGGAAGGAAACAATGGCGCCACTATTGAAATGTTTGGAAAAATCACGCGCGGAATGCTGGGGTACATCTTTCTTTATACCAACAAGGAATCATTGGCATTTGGAGTTGGAGTTAAACTTTCCCACCTGCAAAAATCAGGCATGACCCCGTATGATTTGCTTGAACTGGCCAAATCCCATCCGGCGGTGAGGCCCTATTTGCGGGACGCGAAGCCTTTGGAATATTCTTCTCATCTCATCCCAGAAGGGGGGTACCATTCCCTTCCACCCCTGTATTCGGATGGATTTTTGATCGCGGGGGACGCGGCCCAGATGATTAATCCCATTCACCGAGAAGGATCCAACCACGCGATGATGGCGGGCCGCTTTGCGGCGGAAACAGCCATTGAAGCCAAAAAGAAAAACGATTTTTCGAAAGCCTCTCTTTCTTTATATCAGAAGAAGTTGGAAGAGTCGTTTATTCTTAAAGATTTGAAACAAATAAAAGATTTCGAAACCCACGTTGAAAACCATATGGACCTTTTAACCGTGTATCCCGAGATCGCCTGCGAGTCCATGCATCAATTTTTTACCGTGGATGGCCGGCCAAAAGAAGACATTCGTAAAAGCATTTTCAAAAATCTATTCAAGAAAAAATCCATTTTTGGAATGGCCAAAGATTTTTGGGGATTAAGGAAGGCGCTTTAATGAGCGAGCAAAAACCGTCCGTCAATATCGATGAAAAATTGGGTTGGTTGACGTACAAAAACGATCATCAATCCCACATTCAAATCAAAGACGCCGACACCAAAACCTCCCCGTGCGTCATTGAATGCAAAGCCAAACCGTGCACGACTGTTTGTCCCGCCCGGGTGTATGTTTGGGAAGAAGCCCTTCACAAAATTGTTGTCAACTATGAAAACTGTATTGAATGCGGAGCGTGCCGGATGCTTTGTCCTTTCGACAATATCAACTGTCATTGGCCGCGCGGCGGGTTTGGAGTCCAGTACAAACTCGGTTAGTTTTTCCTTCCTAAAAAGACCTCTCTCCTTTGAAGGCTCAAGATCGGCTTAAGATTTCAAATTGCCAGTGTAAGATAGGATTAAAAAGCGTTTGCCAAGGCGAATTAAGCAAAAGCCAGTAGACCTCCCACCGAGAGATCTTCGTCGGTTTGGCGTCCGAATTGAGAATTTTGTTATTGAAACGGAGTTTGTTGAGGGTTTTAAGCCCGATGGCCAACGGCCACCACGCCGTGATTCGAAGCCGCCAATAGCGTTGGGGTATCGCTTTTAAATATTCCAAACCGTGTTGGAGCCGCTTTTGCGTGTCATCTAAGAGGGTTTGATAAATAGGAAGAAAAAAATCCGTTGTTTCCATCTCGAGTAAGTCCAT
>JAKLIS010000278.1 GCA_022709485.1 Elusimicrobiota bacterium
TATTTGGATCGGGACTGGTCAAAAGCCTACCGGCTTTGGGCCCAGCGGCAGAAAATCGAACCGACCAATGTGGTTGTGGCCAATGCGGCCGCCCACGCCGAACAGCATTTCCAGAAAATGATGTTTTCGGAAAAAGAAGAATTCTTCAGACGGTCTGCCCGGGTGCTCTATGAAGAAGGATACTTTCAAAAATCCAAAGAATCATGGGCTGAAGTGCTGGAATTTATTCCCAATGACATCGAGGCGATCGAAGGGATGGCCCGCGCGGAGAAAGAAGTCGCCCGAATTGAAGGCAAAGGCCGGAATGAAGTTTTCACCGGGCTCCTGGAGCGGGCGTTGGATGAGCTGGCCAATCAAAATTGGGCGGGGGCCAAAGACAAATTTGTGGAGCTCACACAATTGGATCCGGATTACGAAGCGGGAAAGGAATATATTGTTATTTGCGAAAATAATTTATCCCAAAAACAATTTTTGCCGGCGGAGGTGATGGCCGGCTCCGGTTGGAAAAAATCTCCCGATATGGCGATATCTGACGCTGGTCCCCTTATTGAGGAAAAAGGCAATTACGCTGAGAAACGGGCTCAGCTGGAATCTAAAGTGAAAAGAAACCCCGGCGATATTAAAGCCCAGCAGGAACTGGATGTATTGGTGAAGGCCCAAGAAGAAGAAGGGGAAAAAGTTTACAAAGACGGGCTAATTTATTATTCACAAGGCAATCGTGCCATGGCCATCATCAAATGGAAACAAGTTTTGCTTATCAACCCGGAACATCAAAAGGCGCAGAAAGCCCTCCAAAAAGCGCGGGCCGAAGAGGAACGGTCCAGCGTGCCTGGGGAAACCCAATGAATGAGGTTGACGGAGAATACATCCTCCCCGGCCAACCGTCATTCCCGATGAAAGCGTCATTCCTGCGGACGTCGTCATTCTTGCGGACGTCGTCATTCCTGCGGACGTCGTCATTCCTGCGAAAGCAGGAATCCAGGTTTTCCGATATCCTGAGGATCTGGATTCCCGCTTTCGCGGGAATGACCGCCCTTTTTTTTATTCTTTGTCCCTCTCTCTTATTTGCTGAATCCGTCGATAAATCCACCGCCGCCCAAAGTATCGAAAGCGTCCCAACCAATCGAATCACCGTTTCAACGCCCCTCCCCGTCTCTTTGCCCCCTGTGACGCCGGCCGCGGTTCTATCCACAGCCACCCAGACCATGTCTTCCTCCAGCGCCCCCCTCTCGATTGACCAACTCGTCGCGGAAATTACTGGTCAGGGCAGAATCACATTGGATAAGGTGGAAGTGGACGACTCTGGCTCGAAATTGATGGTGATGGTGCACACCTCTCTCCCTGCTGAGACCTTTATATTTGAACGGAAAGACCCGCCCTCTTTGTTTATTCAATTTATGGGAACGGCTGTTTACGCGGGAGGGGAACCCGTTCAAGTGGTGGGAATTGATCCCTTGGCTGAAATTCGGTATGGCTACTCCAAGTTTAGAGACGCCGCCGTGTCCGCTCAGGAGCGTGACAAAAAATATCCCATCGATTATCTGGAGCTCCGTCTGAAACGCCCGGTTTTTTATTCCGTCCAAAAAGAAGGCTGGATCATTGTTCTCGGACTGGATCGCACCACCACCCGGGTAGAAATTCCGGAATTGGATTTCCGGATCGATGTGGCCAAATATGAGGGCGCGGCCACTTTATCGGACAATCCTCAAATTAACGATTTCGTTGAAGTCGCGCAGAATAACAGCCGGCTGTTGGCCGTTTCAAGAGAAGAAGTGGAACTGGCCAAGTCCCGCGTCAAGGAGGCGGGGCGGTCTTTGCTTCCATCGCTCACCGCCCGGGTGAGCGCCACGCGTGGGAGTGAAGCCAATGCGTTTGATGAGGCGGATTTTGAAGGATTTGAATCCGCCGCTTTCAAAAGAGACGAGTATGGCCTTCAAATGAACCAACCGATTTATCATTCCGGGCGCTTATATCTGGCTTTTAAACAAGCCAAAATCAACCATTTGATGGCGCGAGAAAATCTCCGGAAGCAAGCGCAGGATTTGACCTTTGAAACCAAGAAAGCCTATTTCACCCTTCTCAAAAATCAAAGTGTTTTGCGCATCCGGCGGGAATTGGTCGCCCAAGGAGAAATTGTTAAAGACTTGGTAAAGAAAAAATTTGATTTAGATCTCGCGTCCAAAGCGGAAGTTTTGAGCGTCAAAGCTCAAGCCGACCAAGCGAGTTATCAGATGACGGGCGATGAACAAGACGTTCAACTCGCCCGATTGGTGGTCATTTCCCTCTTAAATCAATCCGCCACCGTTCCCGACCCGGTCCCCGGAGTCTTAAGCTTTGCGCGGATGAGTTTTAATGTGGAATCCATCATCGCGTGGGCCGAAGAACACCGGCCGGATGTTCGGATCGCGCGGTTGAACACCGAGATGGCCTATAATAACTGGCGAGCGGCCCGAGGGGAAAAAAGCCTCCGTTTCGATGCGTCGGGATTTTTAGGCAAGGCCGGCGCGACCTTTAGAGAAGATGAAGAAGATTTTAAAATGAGGACCGCGTGGAATGTGGGGCTTCGCGCCTCCACTACGTTCGGCGGCAACACCCTACGCGCCAATTTCGCCAAAGAAAAAACAGCGCCCGATTTGGGCCAGGTTTTTTTCACCAACACGGAGGAAAAATCATTGGAACTGTCCCTTTTAGACGCGATGCCCTTGAACTCCGGCGCCCGGCAGGCGCAGCTTCAATATGAAAAGGCCCAGGCGGAAATGGTGGAAGCCGCCCGCCTCCTTGTCGAGCACCGGATCCGACGTCTCCCGGTTGTCGAAGACAACAAACTTATTGGTCTCCTCTCTGTTGCCGATATCATCCATGCCCTTGCCCAGATCAAGTGCAAGCAGGAGATCAAG
>JAKLIS010000279.1 GCA_022709485.1 Elusimicrobiota bacterium
TCGGGCGTCAACCGATTTTTTTCTTCCATTTTTCTTTTACTCCACTCTTGACGGCCTTGTGTTTGCCGATATCTGGCAGGCTTCTGATTATTTGGGAAATCATTCTCTCCAGCAACAAATGCAGTATGCGTCCGGCTCCGACTTTTTGGATTTGGCCGCCTTTTATACCTACGGCCGGTTTCGGCCGGATTTTACCGTCGGGGTTCGGAATTCTCGGTATTACCAAGACTATGATATGGAAGATTACCGCCGGCAAACGGACGCCGTGGGAATTCTCACTTATCCTCTCAACCGCGTGAATTCGGTTTCGTTGGGTGTGGGAGCCAGAGACGTCAAGGAAACTTTCCAAGAAGTTCCGGAAGATGATAGCCACACGCAGGAAAGATTTTATTTCGCCGGCTATGGGTATGACACGGTGACCGGCCGGTATCTGGTGGCGACCCGCGGCCAGCGGCTGGGTTTTTCCTTTCAACAGGCCATTCGAGAAATGGGGGGAACGGAAGATTATAAGACAGGAATTGTCCATGGAGTTAAATATGTTCCTCTTCCCCGTCAGAGCACCATTGCTTCTCGGATCCTTTATGGCCGGAGCACCGGACAGACGCCTCAGGAGTTTAGGTTGGGCGGAATTGATCGCGTGAGAGCTCTTCCTCATGGGGATCGATTTAGAAGCCATAACGTTCTCATGGCTTCTTTGGAAGCGCGGCTTCGAATCTCTTATCTCAATTGGAGAACGAAATTTTTATTCCCCGATTTCTTTTTTAAAGGGGCGTACCTCATTTTGTTTGATGACATGGGTTATGGATGGGACACGCCGGAGGAACGTAATGGATTCGCCTTGTCATCCGCCCATAACTCGGTTGGAACCGGAATTTCCTGGCCGCTTTTTATTATGCAAACGTTTCAAATGGATTTCACAGTCTTGTGGACGCGTCGGACCGATGACGTCGCCCAGATCTGGTATGTCAGCATTGGCCCAACCTTCTAAGTTTTGATTTAATGCCTCTTCATGAAAATAAAATTTGAATTGATTTTTAAGCGCGAGGATTTCTATCCCGCTATTGCCGGAATGATGGTGATTTTGATTTTTCCGCGCCTTGTTTCCGCTGAACCCAATCTCCGAATTGTGCAGCCTTATGAAGGGTCCTCTATCGGGTACGTCACACAATCCTTTGTTTTTGGATCAGTGAGTCCGGCCACCGCGCCTTTGACTATAAACGGCATTCCCGTCAAGCCTCACTCGAACGGCGGGTTTTTGGCCATGATCCCTTTCAGGGAAGGAAAATTCAAAATTGAAGCCGTTGCGTCTGACGGAGTATCTATTACCACTGTGACTCGCACCGTTAATGTTTCAGAGGCCAATCGACCTTTCCCAAAAGATTCCTCGGCTCTCCAAGTTCTTTCACCACCCAGCCGGATTGTTTTACGGCCGGACGATATTTTGTCTGTGTCTTTCAAGGCCGCCCCCGGCGGAACAGGTTCATTTCGCTTTCGCGAAGAAGGAGGGCATTATCCGATGACGGAGGTGTCGCCCGGAATCTATCGGGGGTCCTATAAAATCCAATTCGACGACCATTTGGACGCCGATGACGTCATTTTTACTTTTAAACGGAGCGACGGCCGGAAGATCGTCGCTAAAGCCAAATCAAAAATCACCATTCAAAAGCGAAGATCTCCGAGATTTGTGGAATTGATAGAAGACGCGGTTCTTCTCACCGGCCCTGGAGGAGAATTCGGTTATAACTTGTTTCCGCTCAAAGGGGTGCGATTTGAAGTGACGGGAGAGTTTGGAGATTTTTTACGGCTGGATTTGGATGCCGGGAACACCGGGTGGATTGGCAAATCTTCGGTTAAGGAGCTCCCTTCGGGGACCGCTCCGGCCAAAAGCATATCCCGAAATATTCGTATTCATTCCACTTCCGCCAGCACGTTGATTGAAATTCCCCTTTCCTACGTTCACGCCCACCGGGTGGATGAAATGGTGAATCCTTACCGGCTAGAGCTCACGCTTTTTGGCGTGATTGCCGACACCGATCGAATACGGTTTCTTGATCCGAATTCCGTTGTCAAACAAATTTACTGGAAACAAGTTTTGCCGGAGAGCTATACGTTGGTCGTGGTGACATCGCAAAACTATCCATGGGGATACGATGTCCGCTATGAGGGAACCAAGTTGGTTCTTGAGATACGGCATGCGCCCCCGTGGAATCCGGGAACAAAATCACCCTTGCGCGGGCTGAAGGTGGCCTTGGACGCGGGGCATTCCGTGGGGTCTTATGGGACAATTGGTCCCTTGGGAAACACTGAAGCCAGGGTAAACCTTTTGCTGGCCCGGACCATCGCTGAAAAACTAAAAAATTTGGGGGCTCAAGTGTCAATGATTCAGGATGGAACCAAAGAACTTTCTCTCCAAAATCGAGTGGATCTCGCCTGGAAAGAGAGAAGCCATGTTTTCATAAGCCTCCACACCGATGCCTGCGGAGAGGGGGAAGATCCCCGGGAAGTCGAGGGATATTCTGTTCATTACTACAATATTTCCGCTCGTCCGCTAGCGGAGAGAATCCGATCCATATATGGAAAAAGATCCAACATCCGGGATCAAGGACTTTGGCGCAGCAACTTAGCCGTTTGCCGGAACACCACAATGCCGGCACTTTTGTTCGAACAAGGTTTTTTAATTCTTCCTGAATACGAGGAACAGTTTCTCAAAAAAGAACATCAATCCATGGTGGGAAATGTCTTGGGAGAAGCCCTCATCGATTTCTTAAGGGACGTTTTACCCCGGTAGCGTCATGAGAATTAAAATTCCCCGCGAGTGTGAATTTTTTGCTCTCGTTGGAATTTTTTTCTTAACTCTTCTCTGGATGCCATCGGCGTCCGTTGCCAAGGCC
>JAKLIS010000028.1 GCA_022709485.1 Elusimicrobiota bacterium
GACAAAACCTTTTTGAATAAGATCGGCAAGGATCATTTTGGCTCTATTGACGGGAATGGCGAATCCCACACCGGAAAAAACGCCGGTTGGAGCGTAAATAGCGGTGTTAATTCCCACCACCTCCCCGCGCAGGTTCACCAAAGGCCCCCCCGAATTTCCCCGATTGATGGCGGCATCCGTTTGAATGAGATTTTGAAAATTCCGGCCTTCAATGTTCAGGTTTTGGCGAATGGCCGAGATAATGCCGGCCGTCACAGTCTGTTCCAGGCCAAAGGGCGACCCGATGGCCAAAACCCAATCTCCGATCCGAATCGCAGTAGAATCCCCCAATCGTGCGAAAGGAAAGGGGTTGGATCCATGAATTTTGACCACGGCGATGTCCGTCTGCGGGTCGGTGCCGACCACCTTTCCTTTAAAAGATTGGCCGTTCGAAAGAGTCACCGTGAGTTGATTGGCCTCTTGGACAACATGGTTATTGGTCAAAACATAGCCTTCCGGATCAATGATGACGCCGGACCCCGTCCCTTCTGAACGGAATTCACGGGGTTCGCGCCGCCGCGGGGCTTCCCCAAAATATTCCCGAAAAAAATCGTTGGGATCGCCGAAGAAAAACTGGTAGGGACTCTCTTCCACTTTTTGTATATGGACCGCTGAAATATTCACGACGGATCCTTTCACCGCCTCGGCCACTTTGGCAAATGAATCCTGAAGATTGAGAACTCCCGGGTCAGGACGAACCGGCGGGGCTGGATTTTCCTTTTGTTCAAAACGGGCAGGCGCTTTACTTCCCCATAAATTGTTCCACCAAGAAGAAGGAGCTCCCCAAACCACTGTTCCGGTTATCGCGATTAAGACCAACGCTAAATAATTTTTCCCTTTCATAGAATTCCCTCCTTGTATTATTTAAACCTTAATCAACCGGCATGTTTGCCGAAAAGTTCCACAAAGTCCCGAACCCCCTCTTCCCAAGAGGGCAAAACCACCGCCGGCCGCCGGATTGTTTGGAGAACGGAATACACCGGCCTGGGGGCGGGTTTCGGGAACTCAGTCCCCGCCACGGGTTTTACAATCGTTTTTAGACCCATTTCTTTAAACAGCCGGCTGGCAAAACCGAACCATGTGGTTTGACCGGAGCCCGCCATGTGATAGGTCCCAAAGATCCCTTGGGTTATAAGTTCAACCAACCCGGTGACCAGATGAGCCGCGTAAGTCGGGCATCCAAATTGATCATTGACCACCCGAATTTCAGATTTATTTTTTGCCAGTTCAATCATTGTTTTGGGGAAATTTTTCCCGGCCACATAATAAAGCCATGCCGTTCGAACAATAAAGTGTTGAGGATTATAATCCCGGACGGCGATTTCACCGGCCAATTTGCTGGCCCCGTAGACAGAGACAGGGTGGGTTTCATCATCTTCTGTATAGGGAGTCTTCTTTGTGCCGTCGAAAACATAATCTGTCGATAAATGGACGAGAGGAATTTTTCTTTTGCCTGTGGCCTTGGCCAACACCAACGGCCCCTCGGCATTCACCTGGAAAGCTTCCTCCTTGTGAGATTCGGCGCCATCGACATTGGTATAAGCGGCCGCGTTCAAGAGAAGATCGGGTTGGATGTCATGAAGAGCTTTTTCAACGGAAATCAAATCAAAAATGCTCAGTTCCGGAACGTCGGTAATAAAAAGTTGATGCCCTTGGAGGTGTCTTTGAATGGCGTGACCCAATTGACCCCTCCCGCCTGTGACAAGAATTTTCATGGGTCAGCCTTTGAACAAAGGAAGTTTGGGCGCCACGTCGGCCCATTTTTTTCCGGATGCGTCTTTTTTCGACAGAACAGGGTTTTTAACAGGCCAGTCAATTTTTAAATCGGAGTCGTTCCACACAACAGACGTGTCGCTCTCGGCATGGTAAGGGGAAGTGCATTTATACTCCACTTGAGCGATTTCACTTAAGACAAGAAAACCATGGAGAAAACCGGGCGGGAGATAAATTTGGCGGAAATTTTCCGACGACAACCGAAAAGCTTCCCATTTTTGAAACGTGGGTGACCCGCGGCGGCCGTCCACCGCTACATCATAAATTTCGCCTTCAACCACACGAATCAGTTTCCCCTGAGGGTTTTGCAGTTGAATATGAAGACCGCGCAAAATTCCATTGCTCGACTTAGAATGATTGTCTTGCACAAAAACGGCTTCTATTCCTATTCCCTTGAACTTTTCAATGTGATAGGACTCGAGAAAAAAACCGCGAGAATCCCGAAAAACATCAGGCTCAATAATGAAGACGCCTTTTAACTTGCACTCAATGAATTTCATATAGAAAATTTTTCGTCCGCCAGATGGGCCAAATGATGCCCGTATTCATTATTATTCATTTTCGCCGCCAGTTTTCGTAGTTCGGCTCTGGTTATAAACCCTTTGCCAAAAGCAATTTCTTCCAAACACGCTACTTTGAGACCCTGCCGGTGCTCTATCGCCTGAATATAATTGGACGCCTGAAGGAGGGATTCATGAGTCCCGGTGTCCAGCCATGCAATTCCGCGTCCCAAAATTTGGACATTTAACTCTCCCCTTCTTAAATAAGCGTTATTTACGTCCGAAATTTCCAATTCTCCACGCTTAGAAGGTTTTAATTTGGCCGCGATATCCACCACTCGGTTGTCGAAGAAATATAGCCCCGTAACGACAAAAGGGGATTTGGGATTCTTGGGTTTTTCAGTGATTCGACGGACTTTCCCCTTGGAATTAAATTCCACGACGCCATAACGTTCGGGGTCTTTGACTTGATACGCAAAGATGGTTGCGCCCTTCTTCCGATGAACGGCCGGCATTAAAAACCCCGTGAGCCCATGTCCGTAGAAAATATTGTCCCCCAAAATAAGGCACACATTATTCTTCCCGATAAAGTCCTTTCCGAGAATGAACGCTTCGGCAATGCCGTTGGGCGCCGTCTGAATGGCGTATTGGATTTTTAGCCCCAGCCAGTTTCCATCCCCCAAGAGCCGCCGGTAAGCGTTAAGATCTTGGGCCGTGGTGACGAGCAAAATATCTCGAATTCCTGCCAACATCAACGTGGAAACAGGGTAGTACACCATCGGCTTGTCGTAAATGGGAATGAGCTGCTTGCTAATTCCCCGTGTCGCTGGAAGAAGCCGCGAGCCCGATCCTCCTGCCAAAACAATTCCTTTCATTTTGAACCCCTTTATTTAGCCAATCCGAGACGTTCCCGGCTGTATTTTCCTGTCTGAACCTTGCGGCACCATTCCAAGTTGCTCAAATACCAAGCGATGGTTTTACGAAGGCCCTCTTCAAAACCCCATTTCGGCCGCCAGTGGAGTTGATTTCGAATTTTAGAGGCATCAATGGCGTAGCGGCGATCATGGCCGGGCCGGTCGGTCACAAATGTTTTCAAATGGCGATAAGAAGCCGTTTTAAGCTTTTTCAATCTGTCGTTTTCGGCCGCGGGCCATATTTCCTCAAGGAAACGGCAGATCATATCCACCACCTGAATATTTTTTTTCTCTCCGTGACCGCCGATGTTGTATTTTTCTCCCGCTTTACCTTTCTTTAAAACCCGCCAGATGCCTTCACAATGATCCTCGACGTAAAGCCAGTCCCGGACATTTTGCCCGTCTCCATAAATGGGAAGGCGGCGGCCTTCAATCGCGTTGAGAATCATCAAAGGGATCAGTTTCTCAGGGAATTGAAAAGGGCCAAAATTGTTGGAGCAATTGGTGATGAGAACCGGAAGTTGGAACGTTTCAGAATAGGCCCGAACCAAGTGATCGGCAGCGGCTTTGGAAGCAGAATAGGGAGAGCGCGGATCATAAGGGGTATTTTCAGTGAATTTTCCGGTTTTTCCCAAAGATCCAAAAACCTCATCGGTAGACACATGCAGAAACCGAAATTCCCTTTTCGCCGGCCCTTTTAACGCCCGAAAATACAAGCGGCAGGATTCCAAGAGTTGAAAGGTTCCCACCACGTTGGTCTTAATGAATGACTCCGGACTGTCAATGGACCGATCGACGTGTGTTTCGGCGGCAAAGTTCGCAACATAAGTCGGACGGAACTTTTTGAGAATATAAACGATTTGTGTTTTGTCGTCGATGCTCGCTTTGAAAAATTTAAATCGGGGATGGTTCCAAACTTCGCGCAAACTGGCGATGTTCCCGGCATAGGTCAATTTATCGACCACAATGACCCGAAATGATGTGTTTTGAAGCGCGAAACGGACAAAATTACATCCAATAAACCCGGCGCCGCCCGTAACAACGATGCTTTTCAATTTTTAATTTCTCCTCGAAAAGGGAAAATAAGTATGATGAGGCAACCAATCTAAAATTTTGACACCGAATAAGCAAGAATCTAGACTCAGCAAAACATGAACACTCAACATTCCGACATCGTTGTCTTAGGAGCGGGGATTTCAGGCCTCACATCGGCGTTTTTTGCCGATAAGGCGGGACTTTCGGTTCAGATCCTGGAAGATTCCGGCCGACCGGGAGGTGTCATTCGCTCGCTTTGGAAAGACGGCTTCCTTCTCGAATTTGGCCCCAACACCATTCAACCCACAGCCGATCTGATGGACCTCATTGACGCTCTCAACTTATCCGGTGAACTTCTTTTGGCCGAAGAAAAAGCGCCCCGTTATATTCAATGGCACGGGACCCTCCACCCCGTCCCCATGTCTCCCTTCGGTCTATTGAAAACTCAGTTATTTTCTCCCCTCGGGAAAGCGCGCCTCTTTCTGGAGCCTTTTATTCCCGCCAACAAAACCTTTAATGACGAAAGCGTGGATAGTTTTTTCCGCCGGCGGATTGGCAATGAGGCGACAGAACGCGTGGTACACCCCTTTGTTTCGGGAATTTGGGCGGGCAGCGCCGAACAACTCTCCGCCCGTTCCTCATTCAATGTTTTGTACGAGTGGGAAAAAAAACACGGTGGCCTTCTAAAGGGAATGTTTCGGTCCAAAAAAACCAAAAAGGCCGCTCCCGCTGTTCCCAAAGGCCTATTAAATTTCACCAATGGCGTCGAGACTCTTTCTACCGCCCTTGCAAATCATTTGAAAGACATAGCCATTTATGGAGAACAAATTGAAGAGGTCATCCCCCCCTTGTCCCAGCGTCAATTCCCGAGGTGGAAAATCCGGACCTCGGAGCGGGAATTGACCTGTGACGATTTGATTTTTACTCTCCCCGCTTTTAGCGCCGCCAAACTCATTAAACCTTTCGCCGCCGGAACGGCTTGGACGTTATCGGATATTCCCTATGTCCCCTTGGCGGTCTTTCATCTGGCGCTTCCCAAAAAAAATGTGGCCATGGACTTAAACGGCTTTGGTTTTCTAGTGGCACCTTCTGAAAAAAGCGATATCTTGGGATGCATCTGGAGTTCCAGTCTATTTCCCAATCGCGCCCCTCAAGGCATGGTCCTTTTGACCGTTCTTCTGGGAGGCGCCCGGCAGGCGGAAAAGGTTTTCTTGGGAGATCGCCTTTTGACGAGCAAAGTTATCGCTTCGCTTCAACCCGTTTTAAAGTTTCGAGAATTGCCGGAAGTGGTCTCTATTTTCCGGTATGAAACCGCCATCCCGCAATACACGCTTGGCCATCCCAATCGTATGAAGGTTTTTCAAAATGCCCAGAAAAACTTTCCCGGCTTGCATTTATCCGGCAATTTTACGGAAGGGGTCGGGGTTGGGAATGTGGTCCAAACCGCGAGGAAATTGGTTGCCGATATTGTTGCGGATAGGAAAAGCCAGGGCAGGGTTTCTCACTCCCCTCTCCATATTCCGTCAATGGAAGAAGTCGGGGAAGGAAAATAAATTCCCTTCCTTCCCTCAATTTCTAAACCGTCCTTGAATAGATCTGTTTCTCGCCTTTTTGAGGAAGATAAGCATCAAAGGCCATCGCCAAATTCCGCAAGAAAACACGTCCCGTTTCCGTCGGTCGAATTTCTTCGGGGGTTAGTTTCACCAGACCATCCTCCTGCAAGTCTGCCAGTTGCTGGAGAGCAACGGCGAAATATTCATCGAATGAAATCCCGAATTCCGATTCAACCAAATGTTTATCGACTCCCGCTTGACACATGATGCGTTGGATGACGCGAGACCGGATGAAGTCATCATTATTTGAGAAATATCCTTTCGCAAGGACCGGAACTCCTCGATTTAAAGATTCCTGATAGGTGAAAAGTTTTCGCGTATTCTGCGCAAACCCCCCAGCCACTTGGCTTATCGCGCTCAGGCCCAATCCCAACAGATCGGTTCCCGCTTTGGTGGTGTATCCCTGGAAGTTCCTCCAAAGGGTGCCGTTCACCCGGGCCCAGGACAGTTCATCGTTCGGTTTGGCGAAATGGTCCATCCCGATATATTGATACCCGGCCTGGGTGAACCCTTCCAATGCCAATAGAAAAAGTTTAAATTTTTCCCTTCCTGAAAGTTGCCCATCGTTAATCTTCTCCTGATATTTTTTCATCCAGGGAACATAGGCGTAGGAATATACCGCCAGCCGGTCAGGCGCCAATGTCAAAACTTCTTCAACGGTCTTTTGAAAGGTTTTTTCGGTTTGCCCGGGAAGGCCGTACACCAAATCAAAATTGATGCTCGCGAATCCTTCCCCTCGCGCCCGGTCCACGAGATCTTGAATCATGGGAAATGGCTGAACTCGGCGAATTTTTTGTTGGACGTGAGGGTCAAAATCTTGGATTCCGAACGAGAGACGGTTGAAACCCAAATCTCTTAAGGCCCCCAAATGCGCTCCGGTGACGGTTCGAGGATCAATCTCGGCCCCTATTTCGGCCTCCGGGGCTATCCTGAATGAAGTCCGCAACTTGGAAATAATTTTTTCCAGATTCGAAGGCGAGAAATAGTTGGGAGTCCCCCCGCCCAAATGAATTTGGTGAATAGGACGCGACCTGTCGACGCGCGCGGCCAGCCATTCCATCTCCCGAAGAAGCGCCACGGCATAAGGAGATTCAAATTTATGATTGCGCCCCGTGATAATCGATGTGCAGGCGCAGAAAAGGCAAAGGTTTTCGCAAAAAGGAAGGTGGATATAAATCGATAACGGCCGGGGATGGGGTGCCTGATTGCTTTTAATTAATAAATCTTCATACGCCCCGGGGCTCATATCCTGTTTCCAAAGAGGAGCCGGCGGATAAGACGTATATCGGGGTCCTTGGACGTCATATTTCTCGAGAAGATCCAATGAAATGTTTTTTATATCAATCATATTTTTTCAGTCAGTTTTCGAACCAAATCCACCAGAAACAAGACATTCTCGACCGGGGTTTGCGGAAGAACGCCGTGGCCCAAGTTAAAGATGTGCCCATTTTTGTTTTTTGTTTCTTGGATTATTTTTTGAACACCCGCTTGGATGGCCGTCTTATCTTCTAACAAAATTTTTGGATCTAAATTCCCCTGGAGAGAGATCGGGCCCAACGCTTTCCACGCCTCCGTTAGGGATGTGTTTGTGTCGACCCCGATGACTTGAGCCCCGGAACCCTTAATAATGGGGAAAAAAGGCGCGCATCCCAAGCCAAAAAGAATCACGGGGACTTGACACCGGATTTCAGAGATAATTTTCCGAACAAAGGGAAAAACTTCGCCTTCATATTGCGCGGGCGTCAAGCACCCCGCCCAGGTATCAAACAGCTGAATGACATCGACTCCCGCGTCCACCTGGCCGCGAATATATTCAATGGTGGCAGAGGAAACTTTATCCATTAAATTCCGCCAGAGCTCCGGTGATCCATCCATCAAATTTTTTGTTTTGGCGAAGTCCCGGGATTTCCCCCCTTCAACGAGATAAGAGCAAACCGTGAAGGGGGCCCCGGCAAATCCGATCAAAGGCAGGCTGGGATCCAAAGCGGCCCGTGTGGCGCGGACAGCGTTAAAAACAAATTCCATATGGACCGAAATTTTGCCCGGATCAAATACAGGCAAATCCTTATCCGATCGAAAGGGATTTTGAATAACAGGGCCGTGGTCTTTGGCGAAAACCAACTGAAATCCCAAGGGTTCCACGATTAAAAGAATGTCCGAGAATAAAATGGCCGCGTCGACTTTCAGTTTATGGGCGGCAAAACATGTGACTTCGGCAACCAAATCGGGATTTTTGCACAGATCTAAAAAACTCACCTTCTCCCGCACGTCGCGGTATTCTTTCATGTAACGGCCCGCTTGACGCATCAGCCAAACCGGCGTGCGATGATTGGGTTGGCGCCTGCAAGCGCGCAAAAACAGACTTTCCTGGCGTCCTGCGATTTCCTTATTATTTAACATCTAAACCTCAACCAATTGGGCCACATAAGGGTGCTCATTGACCACCACATTTAAAAAACGCTCATGGGCTTCACCAAAAAGTTCCGTTTTTTCTCCAATGACCTTCAATAAGCCCAAAAATTCCTCATTTTCCCAGGCCCAGATTTCCACCCGGTTGCCGTTTCTCACCTCATGATTTAAATCGTTCCTAAATTTTTGCGCTCCTCGAATGTCGGGTTTAATGACAATAAAGCGCCCGGAGCTCATTCGGCGCAAAACTTTGTCCACCTTATGAAGGGAAACCGTTCCGCATTCAATCCAATGCGAGATTTCTCCTCCTTCATTAAAAACGCAGACATCGGGCCGGTGAGCGAAAGCGCTCAAACTGGGATGGTCCGCGGACAGATCGACGACGGGGTTTTGAGCGTGAAACATGGCCAAGGCGGCCAGTTTGAGAACCAGGTGATCCGCTTTTTCTTCCGGCTTGGGAACGAGAAAAACTTTTCGGGCTTTATCGCCCAGATGAAATTCACAGCGAATTTTCAATGGGATACTATCTCAAATGAAGAATATTGGCCGAATCCCTCGGATACCTCGACGGATTCCACCCGGGCCATAGACGGCCCTTTTCGCGCCCATTCAATTATCTCATTCACTTGTTTTTCCGTGCCTTGGACCGTTGCTTCAACCGTGTCATCATCACAATTTTTCACCCAGCCGTTTAATCCGATATTTCGCGCGGCGTAAATCATGGAATACCGAAACCCGACGCCTTGCACGCGCCCGTAGATTTTGAGGTGTTTGGTGACTTGGCTCACGCCGGAATTATATCAATAGCCCGGTGTGGTCAGGTCGAGTTCGGAAGGGATTTGAGAGAGTCGTTTAATTCCCGTTTCAATTTTTCCGTCGGAGGATAGAAGCAACCATCGAAACCCCGGGGGCTCCGCATCTAACGCAAAATTCTTTTTTTTGGGCTCAAATTGGAAGCAAGTGGAGGGGGCCCCCAAAACTCGGATCTCGCTCTGGAAATCGTCGAACTCCTGGTGGACGTGGCCAAACAAAACGCATTTCACATTTTCATGAGAGCTTAGGATCTCCCATAATTCTTTCGAATTTCCGACCGCCATTGTGTCAATCCATTTAGATCCGACCGGATAAGGCTGGTGATGCACTCCGATAAGGGTGGGCCCATCATCAGCTTCATCCAGTGCCTTGGACAAAAATTGAAGCTCTTCATTTTTTAAAAATCCCTTGGGAGAAGCCGGAACGTTTGAATCGAGGAAAATAAAATTCCAGCCGCCGAAGGAAAAAGTTTTATCTGTTTTTATTTTGGCTTTCCCCAAAACCGACTTCATGACAGGTGTGGCATCGTGGTTCCCGGGCAAGCAATAAACCGGCGCGGGGGATTTCGAGAAAACCTGGGACAATCGGCGGTAAGATTCCTCTGTGGCGTCCTGTGAGTTATCTCCCGTGAGAAGAATTAGATCGGGGGGCCAGTTTGTTTTTTTTGCCAATTTAACGACATCCTTGAATGTGGAGAAGGTGTCCAGTCCGCAAATTCGTTTTTCTTTGTCCCCGAACAGATGGGAATCTGAAAATTGAATTATTTTAATCATCCCGGCCATTATTTAT
>JAKLIS010000280.1 GCA_022709485.1 Elusimicrobiota bacterium
AGCTTCCCTTCGCCGAAGGACAATTTGATTACGTTTATTCCATTGGCGTCATTCATCACACCCCCAACACGCAAAAAGCTTTTCAATCCATCGCCAAGATGGTCAAACCGGGGGGACAGTTGGCCGTTTGGGTTTATCGAAAAAACACCTGGCCTCAAGAATTGATTAATAAGACCCTTCGCGCGGTGACCACCCGGCTTCCTCATGTTATTCTAAAACCCTTCACTTTTTTTCTAGGCGCTGTTCTGGGGGGTATCCCCGTTGTTAACACGATTTTGGCCCGAATTGTCTCCCTCGGGTCTTCTGTCCCGGATTGGCGGCTTCGCGCTTGTGACGCCTTTGATTGGTATTCACCCAAATACCAATTTCACCACTCGCCGGAAGAAGTCATGGGGTGGTTTAAGGAAGAAGGATTCACAGATTTACAGCTTTTGAGACCTCAGAAATCCGGGCGGCTTTATGAGTGGGTTTACGATCATAACCTCATCAATGGATCCGGCGTGAACGTGGTGGGGAAAAAAGCTTAAACCTTTTCCGACCGTTTTCTTTGGATGTGGTCTAAAATTTTCTTCCTTAGCCGGATATTTTTCGGCGTCACTTCAACCAATTCATCTGTCTCAATAAATTCAATCGCTTGTTCCAAGGTCAGAACCCGGGCGGGTGTCAAAAGCACATTGTCATCCGATCCTGCCGCCCGCATATTGGTGAGCGCTTTTTTCTTGCAAGGATTCACGATCATGCTGTTATCACGGGCGCTTTCTCCGATAATCATACCCCCGTAAACAGGCACGTCCCGCCCCACAAAGAGCACTCCGCGGTCTTGGAGGTTATCGAGCGCATAGGCTGTTGTTAATCCTTTTTCTTGCGCGATAAGGACCCCATGGGGCCGATTTCGATCTTCTCCCGTTCTGGGAATAAAACCATGAAAGCTGTGATGCATGAGGCCTGTCCCGCGCGTAATATTGAGTAATTCATTTTTGAACCCGATGAGAGCCCTCGCCGTGATGAGATATTCAAGCCGAAGGCGGTTTCCTTCCAGATGCATGTTTTTCATCTGCGCGCCGCGGCCACCCAAGCATTCTAAAACCGCGCCTTGATAGGTTTGTTCCACGTCCACCACCAAGTCTTCCGCCGGTTCGCTTAACATGCCATTTATCTTATGGTCAATGACTTCCGGTTTTGAAACCGCCATTTCGTATCCTTCCCGGCGCATGGTTTCAATAAGCACCGACAGATGGAGTTCTCCCCGGCCGGACACCCGAAACCCCGTTTCCCCGGGAATTTCTTCGACTTTTAATCCCACATTAATTTCTTGTTCATGGAAAAGCCGCTCTCTCAGATGCCGCGTGGTAAGAAGTTGTCCATCTTGGCCGGAAAAAGGACTGTCATTGACCAGAAATTCCATCACCAAGGTCGGTTCATCGATGTGCATAGGTGGAATCGCCTCTGGCAATTCAAAAGAAGCAATCGTGTCTCCAACGTTGGCTTCTTCGAGCCCCGCCAACGCCGCAATATCGCCGGCTTGCACAAATTCTTTTTCCAAAACTTCCAACCCCCGGTAACTTAAAAGTTTGGTTACCCGGCCTGACATTTGGGACCCGTCTCTTTTAATGAGCATCACTTGTTCATTTTTCTTGACCTGACCTCGAAACACCCGGCCAATGCCGATCCTGCCGACAAAATCGTCGTGCATGATGATGGTAATGAGCATTTGAAAGGGTTCATTCATCGCGGCTGCGGGTGGGGGGACATGCCTCACAATGGTTTCGAAAAGAGGTTTTAAGTCGGTCGACGGGCGATCCAAATTGGCGGAGGCCCAGCCGTCACGGCCGGAGGCGTATATCGTCGGAAAGTCGAGTTGTTCGTTTGTGGCGCCCAACTCCATGAATAATGAAAAGGTCTTATCGAGCGCATCAAAAGGTTTGGCGCCGGGGCGGTCCACTTTATTGATGACGACAATGGGTTTTAAACCCAATTCCAACGATTTCTTAAGGACAAATCGGGTCTGGGGCATCGGTCCGTCAAAGGCGTCTACCAACAGAAGGGCGCCATCCACCATCTTTAAGATCCGCTCCACTTCGCTTCCGAAGTCCGCGTGGCCGGGCGTGTCGACGATATTGATGGTGACGCCCTGAAAAGGAACCGATGTATTTTTGGCCAAAATGGTGATCCCGCGTTCCCGTTCCAAGTCGTTGGAATCTAAAACGCATTCCTGCGCTTCGTCCGGGCGGACATGAAATTCGCCCGTTTGTTTAAGCATGGCGTCTACCAAGGTGGTCTTTCCATGGTCGACGTGCGCGATAATGGCGATATTTCGAAGATCTTCTCTGATGGGTTTAGTTTCTTCAGGCATAGAACGCGGTTTTTACCTTATTTCGGGTCTCCCTGGGGAAAATTCTGAGTTGATTTTGGTCCTAAATGCATGAAAATCTGAAAATCATTTTCCTTGATTACCCGACGACCAAATATTATTATCCACCCCCATGAAAGACAATATTCATCCAAATTATCAGGTGGCCGATGTTAGTTGCGCCTGCGGCAACACATTCCAAACCAGGTCAACTTTGGCCAAAATAAAAGTTGATATTTGTAGCGCATGCCATCCTTTTTATACCGGACAGCAAAAGTTGATTGACTCCGCTGGCCGCGTTGAAAAATTCAGCAAGCGTTTCGCCAAAACAGGCGGTAAAACCGTGTCGAGAACAAAAAAGGTGCAAAAGAGAATTGCCGCTCCTCTTTTGAAGCTAAAAGCCAAAAAAGTTCTCACATCGACGCCTGTCGCCGGCAAAAAACCGACCAAAAAACCTCATTAGGCCATTCCATTCGTCCAAATCGGGAACGGTATTCGT
>JAKLIS010000281.1 GCA_022709485.1 Elusimicrobiota bacterium
CCGGGGTCGCTGACCAGTCCGGTAATTCGAATAAGGGGACCTTGGTGCTTCACCAATTCCATTCCTTTGGAAAATCGAGCCCCCCACGCCTCCCATACGCGCGCTTTGAGTGCCAAATCCTTTTGTTCATCGGACAGCCCTTCATGGGCGGGAAATATCGTTGGGATAGCGTTTTCGGATTTGACTCTGAGAGCGGCTAAAGGCGCCGCGAAAGCAATCTCTTCCACGATGCGGAGACACTGAGACCTTTCCGTTGAATCGGCTTTTAAAAATTTATACCGGGCGGGCGTGTTAAAAAATAAATCTCGAACCTCAATGGTCGTTCCCACTTCCCGCGCGACGGGCTTTTGAAGCTGGATTTTCCCCCCTTCAAGCTCGATTTCCCAACCGGAGTCATCTTCATCGGAACGGCTCGTGATTCTCATTCGAGAAACGGCCGCGATACTCGGGAGCGCCTCTCCCCGAAATCCAAAAGTTTGAATGGCCTCCAGATCTTGCAGTTGAGAGAGTTTGGAGGTGGCGTGCCGCCGGATGGCCAGCTGCAAGTCTTCTTTTGACATTCCGTGCCCGTTGTCAGACACCATAAGCCGTGTTCGGCCGGCGCCTTCAATTTCAATCGAAATATCACTGGCGCCGGCGTCCAAACTGTTTTCGATCAATTCTTTCAAGACAGACGCCGGCCGTTCAATCACTTCACCGGCGGCAATTTTATTGATGAGCTCATCCGGAAGTTCTTTTATGCGAGGGGTCATATTTTTTTCCTTTTTTTGTCGCCGTCGCCCCCGCGAAACCTGCCCGTCTGGCAGGCGGGGCGGGGGCCCAGGTTTTCAACCTTCCGTCGAACAAAGTTTACAGACTGAGCCCCCGCCCCGCCTGCCAGACGGGCAGGTTTCGCGGGGGCGACGGTTCTGGAGTTAACAATTACGCCGGGCCGCGGGCTTTTTCTTTTAATTCCGCGAGCCGGTTTAAGGCGTCTCGCGGCGTCATGGAGTCGACATCCAAATTTTTGAGTTCATCGACAACCGGGTGGTTCCCAAAAAAGTTGAGTTGAGCGCCACCGGCATCGGAACCGGAGCGTTTCGAAAATTTGTGGCTCCCTGTTTCCATCTGATGCAAAATCTCGCGAGACCGCTCAACCACTTTTTCCGGCAACCCCGCCATCTCTGCCACATGAATTCCGTAGGACCTATCGGCGGGCCCGGGCAAGATTTGATAAAGAAAAACCACTTGCTTTTTTCCATCGAGACCGGGCCACTCTTTGGCGGTCGCATGAGCGTTAAACACCCCCGGCCAGTCGTCTGCTAACTGGGTCAACTCAAAATAGTGGGTGGCAAATAAAGTTCTAGGGCCTTTCGCGGACAGATATTCAATGACCGCCCATGCGATGGACATCCCGTCGTAGGTTGACGTTCCCCGGCCCACCTCATCCAATATAAGAAGACTTTTTGGCGTCGAATTTAAAATGAGAGTGGACACCTCCTGCATTTCCACCATAAAAGTGGATTGGCCCTGGGATAATCGATCCGAGGCCCCGATGCGGGTAAAAATTCGGTCGACAACTCCAATCACCGCCTTTTCCGCGGGGACAAAAGATCCCATCTGGGCCAAAATCACAATGATAGCGTTCTGTCTTAAATAGGTGGACTTCCCGGCCATGTTGGGTCCGGTAATAATAGAAATAAATTTATCTTTGCCTAATTTCAAATCATTCGGGATAAAACGGTCCCGGCGAATCTGGTTTTCAACGACAGGATGGCGCCCTAATTTGATATCGAGCTCTTTGGATTTGTTCAATACCGGACGGATAAACCCATTTTGGAAGGCCACTTCTGCCAAAGACCCATAAACATCTATGTGAGCCAACGCGTCGGCCATTTTAGATAGAGCCGTTCGGAATTGAGCGACCTGTTTGACCAGATTGGCAAACAGCTGCGTTTCAATTTGGAGAATTTTACCTTCGGCGCCTAAAAGTTTTTCTTCTTGCTCTTTTAGGGCCGGCGTTATATAGCGCTCTCCATTGGTCAATGTTTGTTTTCGAATCCATTCCGCCGGCACCTTTCCCAAATGGGATTTGGATACTTCAAGGAAATAGCCGTAGATGTCGTTATAACCCACCCGCAAAGTGGTGATCCCCGTTTTTTCCTTTTCCTCTGCTTCCATCGCGGCTATCCATTGCCGGCCGGATTTTCTTAAACCCCGCAACTCATCCAACGGCGCGTTAAATCCTTCCCGGATGACGCCGCCATCGGCGATTTTGGACGGCGGCTCGTCGGATAATTGTTTGTCCAAAATATCTTCAAGGGACCTGGGAATTTTCAAATCCTCTTTTAACGACTCAAACCGGGGAGACAGAATTTCTTTCTCAACGCCAGTCAAGACATGAACAAGGTCCGGAATTCTTTTAAAGGTGTTTCGGAGCGCGGCCAATTCTCTCGGCGAAGCGGTCCCCGCCTGGGCGCGGACGTTAATCCGCTCAATGTCCGGAAATTCCCTTAAGACAACCCGAACGGCCTCTCTTTGGACTGGGGTTTCATAAAAAGCCTCCAGACAATCCAACCGCTTTTCAATGATCTCTGGAACGGTTGATGGGTGAAGAATAAGCCAATGAAGGAGGCGGGCTCCCAAATGAGTAATGGTCTTGTCAATTACGGAGAGCAAGGAGGTTCCCCCGCTCGAGGAATCACTGGGTTCGACCAGTTCTAAATGGCGAATGGCGGTTTGATCCAAAAACATATATCCCGCCGACTCCAAGGGCAGCGCCTCAGGTTCCGTTAAACTGGGAACGACCGCGGAATGATTGCGCCCTAAAAATAACCGGATGGCCTGGCTCACCTGCGCGGAA
>JAKLIS010000282.1 GCA_022709485.1 Elusimicrobiota bacterium
TTGACGCCATCTCAAATAAAAGAGGCCTCAACATATCTCTTACGGAAGAAAACCCGCCCTACCCACAAATCCGATTCATACCAGATGAATTAGACTTTGAGGGCCCTGAATATGTCCGGAGTTTTCTTAATGTTGCGTTTGGTCCGAAACCGGGCGAAGAATCACAATTTGATGTTTGTACGCGGCTCAGGAACGCTTTAGAGGTGATTCTCCTTAACCTGTCCCCTCTTTCCCACTCCAAGATCCCGGCCATTTCAATTGAAGAAAAGCGTGATTTGATAGAAGCCTTGGGTCACGTGGGCGGGGATTCGACAAAAGAAGCATTTAACCGGCTTTTCAATTCCGGAAGGTTTGTGAATGAGATCAACACGGCGCGCTCATTTATTCATGAAAAAGGACTCGATCAAAAACCACGTTATTATCTGGATCCTTTTAAGAGGGATATTTTATTGATGATTCCCTTATTAAGAGATGGGTTGACTTGGCTCTTTTCGAAAATCGGTGTTCGGGGAACAATGGCGGAAGCCATTTTAATCGTCGGAGGGACTTCTTTTATCGAGGAACTTCGCCAATGGGTGTGGTTGAAGGGGGCCCTCAATGGATCCTTTTTTGCGGGATTGGTGTTCGGAGGGTTAATTAATATTGTCTGGGCATCGGCTCATTTTGTGGGGCAAGACCCGCAAAGACCAGAGGACGGAAATTATTCCCGTTGGGGTGCTTTCTTATTCCGAATCGCAGCAGGATTTTTATTAACGGGGATTTTTGCATTGTCATATTTTTCTATTCTCTCTTTTTTCCCGAACATTTCCCCCCGCTTGGCGGGGTGGTTGTCTTTTACAATCAACTGGGGCCTCCATAGCCCCTACGATCTATTGGTCTTAAAGAGAGTTCAGGGATTTCGCAGCCTTCCACTTCTCGGTTCAAAAGGAAAAGAAGAGAATTCCTCAAAAACAGCCTTTCCCAGAATGGTGAATCCTAGAATAGTTCTGGAAAATTCGATCCAAGCTTTTCTTAAGATGGCCTCTTTAAAGCAAAAACAGCCTGATCAGGAATCAACAGACATCATTCGAGAATTTTTCAAAGGTTCTCCGGCAAAACGAGGAATTGAAACTATTATTCCTTCGACCCAATCCAAAGAAATTTCGGTTCAGGATTTTTCCGACGCAATGAGGCATGAACAATTCCCCGAAATGCTTAAAAATGCCTGCGCATCTTCCGATTATGTTCCATTGCCTGTGGCGGCCGCTAAAGAGCTAGCAAGGTCGGCATATATTGAGGGAATTTCTCGTCGCAAAATTGAGGGACTTAATTATGACTTTTTGATCCGGGTGAGAACCGAAGAAGATCTGCATAAAGCCAAGGTCCTTATGAAAAGGACTTCTCAGGCCCAATCATGGAGCATTATGTTTCCAGATGAAAGGACCAAAAACCAATTACGGAAAGGATTTCCCGAAAAAGTCGGAGTTTTCGTTGACAAGGGAGGAGCGTTTGGTGAGGACATCATCTTTCTTAAGAATTTGAAAAAGAGCTTACCTAGAAACAGGGAGCTCTCGAATCTCCTTCTTGTCTCATTTGGTCATGTTCGAATTGAAAACCAAGGCATGGCCACGGACGATCCGGTCTTGGCGATAAAATTTCTGATGATGGAGGAAGTCATCTCTAAATGTCCGATTTTGTCATTCAAAGATTGGCTGAAGATCAAATTAATCGCGGATATTTTGTCGGGAACCCAGGCTTAAAAAAAGTGCCGGTGCTGCTAGAGATGCAAATGGGATCGTCATGCCGAGAATTTTCTGCTCGGCATCCCGGCCTAGATCCCGTGCAGAGACATCACGGGATGACGGCGCAACTTTAGCAGCACCGGCGCCTTTTCTTAAGTGCTTAGCAGACCGGGGACGGGACTCAACTTCGGATCCATCGCCAGCCGCCGTTCCGCCGTCAAGCGGAAATAAATTCCAAAATAATTCTGCACTCGGGTGGCATCTACCCCGGCTTCTTTGACGTATCGTTCAAGATCGCTCACCGTTAAGCTTCGCTTGATCGAAAGCGGGGCATCATGCCGAATGATTTCTTCTCCCCACATTTTGGAAAGAACAGACATCACCATAAGAGCTCTGGCGCTTCTGACCAAGTCGCAAATGATAAAACCCGCTTTTGCCAATAAGTTCACGGTGCGAATGAAGGGAACAATCTGAGTATCGGAGAGGTGGTGAAGTCCCATGGAACTCACCACAAAATCAAATTGCTGAGCGTGATGGAAAGACGAATCTGAAAAATCCCGAATATCGAATGTGATTCCTTTTTTATGTCCATGGCGTTCCTTGGCCATTTGGATAAGGCGTCCGAATCGATCCACGGCTAATACTTGAATGTCGATATTCCGGGCCTTTCCCCAATTGAGAATAGAGGAGGCCAAATCTCCCCGGCCGCAGCATAAATCCAGAACACTCACCGATCGCGGCGATCCCAGATTCCGGATGGAAGAACCCAAAAAATTAAGAATATTGGCGTGAATCCCCATTCGCCGGCTGGTGCGATAGAAGAACTCAAAACTTGTTTCGAGATCTTCATCGGATGTTTCCGGAGAATCGTGCCATTCCAACTTTTGAGAACGTTTAAGAAAACTCATGGAAATATTTTACCCTTTTGCGGACTGCGTCATTCCAGTATGTCCCGTTGTCATTCCCGCGAAAGCGGGAATGACAACGGGACAAAACGTTTCCTACTTCTTGGTGTAAATTCTTATGATTTCAGCCAGGGAAGAAAACAATATGAGGAGTGAATAGCCGATAATGGCCACAACGATCAAAACCATCAGGGATAAAAAGGGATTAAG
>JAKLIS010000283.1 GCA_022709485.1 Elusimicrobiota bacterium
ATGAGTGGCGGCGCCGTAGGGAATTGGATCCCCGGCCCTCCTAAGAGACTTCCGAAAGGATCGTTTAACTTAAACGGAAACTCGGGAAAACTCAGCCCGCTTTTTTGGGCGCAAGACAGGCAAAGGTCCATTTTGACGGATTTGTTATTGATGTGGGTTTCAACGTGGACCGTCGCTTCGTTTATTTTGCATTTTGAGCAGATCATAGTCGGGACGTTATTTTTCCGCGAGAGACGAAAAATTTCAAACTGACGGGGATGTTTCTTTCCGGATAAGATCTTTAAATAAATTTATTAGGGTCCGCGTTGCGGGGCCTGGTTTTCCGGACCCAATCGGTTTGTGGTCGATGCGGGTTACCGGAATGACTTCGGCGGCCGTTCCCGTAAAGAAAACTTCGTCGGCTTTCAAAAGTTCCTCGGGTTTAAATAGGGCTTCCCTAAGTTTAAAAGATGTTTTTGTCTTGACGATTTCCATCACAGCGGCGCGGGTCACTCCTTCCAAAACCCCCGCTGAGACCGGCGGCGTGATAACAGCCTGGTCTTTGACGTAAAAAACGTTGTCCCCCGAACATTCGGCCACATGTCCCTGAGCGTTTAGCATGATAGCTTCGGGGACGCCTTTCTTGAGCGCTTCTATCTTGGCAAGGATCATGTTGAGGTAATTCATGGACTTGATGGCGGGATCCAAGGCCTCTGTAATATTTCTTCGCACAGAAACAATGGCTGACTCCAAGCCATTTTCATAGAAATTCGCCGGGTACAAAGCCAATTTATCGGAAATGATAATGATGTTGGGGACCGGGCATTTGTTGGGATCTAAACCCAAATCTCCGACCCCTCGAGACACCAGGAGTCGGATATAGGCGTCTGAAAAATTATTCCGGCGAATCGATTCTTTCACCAAATTTGCCAATTGATTTTGTGCGACAGGGATTTTTAACTCAATTTTGGCTGCGGATTTCCAAAGGCGGTCAAGATGTTGGGAGAGCCGGAAAATTTGCCCATTGTAAGCGCGGATGCCTTCAAAAACCCCGTCTCCATATAAAAGTCCATGGTCAAAAACAGACACTTTGGCTTCGGATTTCGGAACCCATTTACCGTCAATATAGATTTGAATTTCAGCCATTTTTGTTTTTTTCTCCTGTCAACTTTCCCGCTTCGTTGTCATTCCTGCATTTTAAGTCCTCATTCCCGCTTTGTTAGGTCGTCCTTCCCGCTTTCGCGGGAATGACGGGATGGGAGATTAGAATGAAGCATATACATAGCCGAATTTGGAAATGCCGAACATTTTGCGGATGTTTCTAATTTTGTTGCTGCAAAACGCCGCCGGTCAGATAATAGGACAAAGACGCCTGGCTGGCTAGACCCTCATTGTGGGTGACGATAATCGTGGCCAATCCCTCATTTTTGACTTCATCAAAGATGAGGCGCCAAACCTCTTGAGCCGTGTTTTGATCCAAATTTCCGGTGGGTTCATCGCAAAGAAGAATTTGGGGTTTTCGAACAAGGGCTCGGGCTAAGGCCACGCGCTGTTGCTCCCCGCCCGACAATTGATGTGGCCGATGATGAAGCCGTTCTCCCAAACCCAGCCGATTCAAGACGACCCGGGCGTATTTCGTGGACGATTTCATATTGTCATTCGCCAATCGGCAGGGGATCAGAGCGTTTTCCAACACATCAAACTCAGGGAGAAGATGATGGAATTGAAAGAGGAACCCGAGAGTGTTTAACCTCTCATGGGAGCGTTCAACTTCGGATAATTGGTGAGCCGGTTTATTATTTAAATGAATTTCCCCCCCCGACGGTTTTTCCATTAGGCCCGCGATGTGTAAGAGCGTGGATTTTCCCGCGCCGGAAGGCCCCAAAATAGCGATGACTTTCCCTTTTTTTAGTGAAAGATTAATGTCTTCCAGAATTCGGAGAGGCCCGAAATTCTTCGTCACATTTTTGAGCTCGAGGACCGATGTCATAACGTTTTATCCATAACGGATCGCATCCAAAGGGTCTTGTTTTGACGCCCGGTAGGCCGGATAGAGCGATGCCAAAACAATAATGACCACCGAAAGAACAACCACTGCGATAATGTCTAATCCTTCTAAGCGGATTGGAACGTGATCAATGTAGTAGACGTCCGCCGGCAATCGAATGAAATTTGTTTTTTCAATAAATAAGGCCCCTCCAATCCCCAAAAACACACCCATGAGGCACCCAAAAAATCCCATAAGAAATCCTTGGAGGAGAAATATATTGTGAATGGTTCGCGGGGTGGCGCCCATGGCCCTCAAGATACCGATTTCCTTTGTTTTCTGAACGGTTTTCAGAAGAAGATTGCTGATGATCATGAAAGCCGCCACAAGCGTAATGAGTGTCTGTACAATAAACATCACCGTTTTTTCGAGCCGGAGCGCGGCGAACAAATTGCGATTGAGTGATAGCCAGGACCTGACCCAATAAAAACCTTCCAGATTCATTTGAAGGACCCGACCGGATTTGTCGACTTCCCGGGCGTCTTTCAAGCGGACTCCGATTCCAGAAACCATTCCCCCCATTTGAAAAATGTTTTGGGCTCTGCTGATGTCCACATAGGCGATGACGGAGTCGTAATCATACAGCCCGGTCTCAATGAAACCGCTCACCGCAAATTGGGTGGCTTTGGGGAACGTGAAACTGGTGAAATCCATCGCCCCGGGTGTGATGGCCCACACTTTGTCTCCCAACTGAGTTCCCAATTTCCTCGCCAGTTCCCGGCCCAGAAAAATGCGCGGGAGTCCGGTGGTTTTGTCCACTGTTTTTAAATCCGCCCAATCGCCGTTCAAAAGTTTTC
>JAKLIS010000284.1 GCA_022709485.1 Elusimicrobiota bacterium
CCATCCCAAGGATTGACCGCCCCCGCGGCATCGGCTTGAGTCTCAAAAACAGGTTCGCCTGCCGGGGTAAAAATTTGGATCTTGGCATTGGGCGTCAAACCAGAAAAAGAAATACCCGAATGACCCAGGTTTGAATTGGGTTTAAAGGGATTTGGGAATGGATGGGCAGAGGCTAAGTCGCCCCCTCCTCCGCCTCCCGCATCAGCGATATCGGTGATATCTTTCTCATAAAAAGTCACCGCTTTAACATGAATGCTTTGCGCGGAGACATCTGCCAAGCTCATCTCTGAACCGGGGAAAGAAATAAGAAATGTTTCTTCCCCGGTGTTAAAGGTTCCGTCTAGAGGAACAGCATCCGTCCATTCTTCGTTGTCGAATGAATATTGAACTTTTGAGATGGTGTCCAACGTAAATCCAAAACCGTTGGGATTGTTCTGCCGGGGCACTACCTTGACTTTGGCGAGTCCAGAAAACCCCACCTCTCCCTCTTCAAGGCTATCCGGACCTTGGGTGAGATCGGCCGCCGGCGTCATATCCAAAATATCTTCCCGACCGTTTTTATTGGAGTCTCGCCAACCCACCATTTGTTTCGCCCAGGTGTCCAGTCCCCATCGAATTCCGCCCCGCATAATTGAATTTGGATCGTTGGCGATTGGGGACCACGCGTGATTGCCGTTTATCGTCGGAAAATATCCGCTTGAGTAATCATATGGAGAGCTGGCTCCCGCGTATTCATCTAAGGCTTGAAAAACATGCCCCATCTCGTGGGCCGCCACCACATTCATATTGGAGATGCCGTAGCCGCCGTTATCGTAAGTCACCACCATAAAGGGGCCCCCCAGATAAGCGTAAGCAAAATAGCCGTCGGCGAACTTTCCGTTGACGTCGTTGGCGCTGTCGATGACATATATGACAAAGCCCCAATCAGCTTTATATTGGGTTCGAAGGCTATTGACGTAATCCCGGGTGGCCGTAAAACGGTTCCCTGCAAAGCCCATAGATAAAAGAACATCGGGTATCCAAAGAGATTCATTGTAATAGGGCCGTGTAATCGGCTCGTACTTTGTCGGCACGGTGTTGGACACAAAGGTGAAGGAGAGATGGGCTTTCGGGTTTTGTTGGGCCCACCAGCCGGCTCCGTTCATAATGGCTGATAAGACTTGTGCTTTCCTTTCTTCGGACCAATTTTCCGAGCTGGGGTCCAGGGCTCCATTGGATTCGGGGAATAAGACAGAGACGACCACGTTTCCAATCATAATGTCACTTGTGAAATAAGTTTTATTGAGCCCGACGGTATATAGTTCCGCGCGGAGAACGCCGGTCGCTATAGCGGCCATAACGACGGCAATCGCCAGGATCCTGATGCCCTTCTTCATCGGGGGGCCTCCGGGTTCACCATCATGTCGCCTTCAATTTGACGGGGCTCTGTCACGATAAATCGGCGGGATGGGGACCAGGGGCTCGCGGTCAAAGGAGGCCAATCCCGCGCCCGCCAGAAATAGGTTTTTCCCAATTGAAGGATTCCGTCGGGCGTTTTGTATTCCTTGGAATAAACGACTTCATCAACCAGTGTGTTTTTAAAATCATTCGTGTTGGAGATCTGGATTCGTTGCGCGTTTCCTAAAGAGATCCACTCCAAGACGGCGCTGAAACCGTCGGTTTCAAAATTATCCACTGGCGAGGTCAACTGCGGCGCCTCTCCATTGTCAGCAGGCGCGGGGGGAAGCCCCATTCTCAATTCAATTTGGGCCCAAGGCCCCGGAACGTCCTCTGACTCGGTGTCTTTTTTTATTTTCTCGATGGCGCGGACGCGAAGATAAAGGGCTGGACCGGAAGCGGCCCATGCCGCTAATCTAACCCGAGGGTTTTCAGAATAAGTTTGCGCGCGGATTGAAGAAAAATCAGGATTTTCCGAGAGTTGGATTTGATAGAGAGCGCTGCCGAAAACGGAGGTCCATTGAACATCAATATTATTTCCCTCTGGAATGGCCTGAAGATTTTCCGGTTGTTCCAAAAAGAGTTGGGCGAGATCTTGTTTGGCCGATCGGAAAGCCATTCGACCGGCTTGCTGGCTTTTAGACGTCAAATTCCGGTTCCAATCTTGCGCCGCGGAAACGGCAAGAGCCCCCAAACTTTTTACTTTACCTATCGGGACCAGTCCTCCAAAAACCTCCTCCACATCCGACCATTGTGCGGGATTCGCGCTTTCGGGAATAGAGGCCGTCATTATTCGCGGGGGAACTTGAAGATGGACTTCCCCGCCGATTTTTAAAATGAAAGCGGAGGTGTCCACAAACGCTTTATTTTCTTTCAGAATAATAAATAGTCGATTGGTCTCAGCCCACAAGGAGCATAGTGGGATTTGAAAAATAAAAATAATTATTAGCGCCCGGCGGCTCATTTTTTTCACCTTATGTTCGTATATCGAAAATCCTCTAGATTCCATAGTTTTTCTCATTTGTTTTGATTCCAGTGTAAAGCGGAATCAAGGCAAAGAGATGACAAGAAAAAGAAATGTTCAAGAAGACAAACCATAAAACGGAAATCAAAGAGGGCGGGGAAATGTCTGAATGCGAATTTGGACGGTAAATTCAGGAAATTTAGATTTTCTTCTTCGACAGATCTTTCTTATGATTAAGCCAGTTATGTTGTCATGGCCTATTATAGTAGGACTTATTGCGTGTCTCCTGGCCTGGGTGCTGGTGAGACAAACCAAATTAGTTTTTTGGTTTAACGCGTGGATGAGAGAGCGGGTCTTTTCCGACCAACTCGTTTTATTCTCAGGAAAACGGGTGGCCGCCCTTCTTCTAATTTTG
>JAKLIS010000285.1 GCA_022709485.1 Elusimicrobiota bacterium
AAAGCGCGTAAACCTTTTCGGCAATGGCGTCAAGGCGCTCGGCTTTGCCTTCGTTTGTGAGTTTGGCGATAATCAACGCGGCTTTTCCTGAATCCATGCCTGTGCCCGATTCGGTAGCGCTTGCCCTGAATTTTGGGTTGATCTTCGCAATTTCTGGATTCATTTCAAGGGCGTTCTTTGCCTTCAACCAGTCTTCAACCTCTTTGTAATCAAGATTGCTCTTGTGAATTTCTTCAAGCATCGGGTCTTCCCCGTCTTTGACGATGGTTTCTAATTGATTTTCAATCCGCTTTTTCACCATATCGGCGGCGAGAATGGTATCCATTTCTTCGGGAATCTCTTTCCCTTCCCCGAAGATCTTCTGGGCTTTCTCGACGGGTTCAAGAATGTTCTGGATAACCTGCTTTGCTTTTTCCAGCCGGGTTAATTTCACTTCTTCAATACGGCCCATCGGAAGCCCTGCGCGTTTCCGGGCTTCAAGTGCGGTCTGCGCCTCTTCTGCTTTGATTGCTTCCCTGATCTTCTTCGGCTTGTTTTGATCGGCTTCAAGCTTTTCCATATTGGTATCGAAAAGTTCTTTAGGCTGGCTCTTGAATCCAAGCTTGTCTTTCAGTGTGACCATGCCGCTCCTTGTTCCGATGATCCCGACCGTAGCCAATTCTTTTGCCGCCTCCCAAAGCTTGACGATCTTCCCCTTGATCTTCGGCCCGTATTCTTTCATCATGGCTTTCGACCATTGGTAAAAGTCTTTCGTGCCGGATTTGATGAGGGAAGCGCCTTTCTTGGCGGCGTCGTAAATGCCTTCGGCGATAAGGGATTCTATGGTGTTTAGGCGGGTTGAGCGAGGCTTTTGACTCGGTGCCGCTGAATCCCTGCTTTTTAAATCCTTCCATGCGTCGTATTTCATTCTTCCGACTATGCCGACGGTTACAGTTGCTTTCGGTCCTTTCCCCATAACTTCCAGTATCTTCAATTTGGCTAATTTTCTGGCGACAATGGGGGATACCCTCGATTCTTCTATTGTTGCGTGACGGTCTTTGAGGGGTCTGTTCGCATCAATAACTTTTTGAACCGCGTCAAAAGATTCTTGGTTGAAATCTTCAAGAGAGCTTGGCGCGTGTCCTTTTTTGATGACGTATTCTCGATCTATTTCCGCCTGTGTTTTTGCTGGCTCTTTGCCGCTCTTGTCGAAATATTCTTTTTCGTATCCCGCGCCTTTTTTTACAAATTCGTATAACGCCGGGTCATGCTCAAGAACCTTGTCGGCCATAAACTTTTTAGCCGTTGGCGATTCCCCGGAAAGCATTGAAAGAATTTCCGCTCTTTTTTGGTTGGGGGTGGTGAGTTTTTTTACTTTCTCAATCATCTGCTCGGCAAGCTTCGGAACGCCTGCGTCAATTTCCTTTACTCTTCCCATTACCTGAGACACGCTTGCCGGTGGAATGATTTCTGACTCGTTTGCTAAAATGGCTTTTTCGTAAAACTTATTGCCCCAAAGCCCCCTTTGAAATGTGACCGGACTTCCATCTTTTATTCGATAAACCACCTTGTCGCCAATGGTCCCCGCGCCCTCTCCGTCTAACACAACGCCTTCCTTTTTAAGCCACTTATTCATATCGTCGGAAGCGTATCTTTCATTGGTATGCCAAGTCTCGTGAATCGTCTTATTTCCCGACAATGGCACAACCGGCTTTTTCTGTTCGCTCAAGATCGCCTTCGCTTCTTCAATGATCTTTTTCGGAGATCCTTTTTTCTTCAGAATCTTCTTTGCTTTCTCGATGACGGGAACGGGTTCGGGCTTTGGTGAAATAAGCGGCTTTAAGATGGATGGAATGACTTCTGGTTGTTTTTCGAATAAATACATTTCGGCAGAATCTTTTTCTGCTGTCGTTGGCTTTTCCGATTTCGCCTGCTCAAAAGACCTAAGATTAAATTCGTCGCCCCGGCTTCTTGCTTCTTCTATGGCGTTTTCGATAAGCCACTTATTCACGTTTTTTATTCCGCTAGAGATAGTTCGGCTTGATTTAGCGTTTATCTTGGGGAATGGGGTTGTTTCTCTGCCCGTAGCGGTAAGAACAATTTCGCCAGGCGCAAGCTTGTCTCCAATTTTGCCCAATCTCTTGCCTTCCACGCTTCCGACGGCAGACTCCGGCGCTATCGGCAATCCCCACGTCTGCGGCCTGGCTCTGATTTCGGTATTGATGGGTTGCGGCTCCGATTTCTTGATGATCTTCTGAGCTTTCGCGGCAACATCGGGATTCTTGGCGTCAAAATCCGCGAGTTCCCGCTCCATCATTTCCGTGGTCTTCATAAAAGCCTGTTCGCCGATACCCTTGACCTTCTTTTTGTAGATGGATTGCAACCCTCGGCTCTGTAATTCCTGAGCAAGTTCAAGACGCCGCTCAACTTTCCCGTTTTCGCTTTTGGGTGACGATAGGGCTATTTCTGGTTCTGCTTTGATGGTTTCCTTAGCTGGGGGAATTATCGTTTCAGGTTGTGGCTCTAATGAGGATGTTTTTTTTGGAATAAACCTTCGACTGTCGGCTGGATCTTTTATGAATCCTTCGGGGGGTTGTTTCTTCACAAGGTCTAAGTATTCGGTCCTCGTCAAACCATGATATTCTACCCTTTCCACATCTGCGGCTGAGGCTTTTTTTAACTTGAAATTTTTTACCAGAGGCTCTCCATCCGTTCCGAATCCTGATACTTCGCCAGTTCCAACATAAGCGTCGGGCCGATCAGCAAACTCGGAGCGGATTGTTGTTTTTGACGACCCATTCGGGTTGAGTTCATATACAGACATTCCGTCA
>JAKLIS010000286.1 GCA_022709485.1 Elusimicrobiota bacterium
CTTGATCCCCGTTTGCCTGGATATCATGGGGGACCAAGTGACCCCGGTTTCGCTCATCTCGTCTCATTGGAACAAATCCAAGTATGCGTTTCTCCTTGAAAGCGTCGAAGGCGGTGAAAAACTCGGACGATATTCCTTTGTTTCCTTTGACCCGGAGGCGGTATTAGAAGAGAAGGAAAACGAAACCGTTTTAAAAACGCTGAATGGTAAAAAGGTTAGAAAGTTTTCGTTGACGGGGCTTCAGGCCCTTCGTCAAAGCATGGGAGAAGTGAAACCTGTTTCCGTTCCGGGCGTGCCCAAATTTTTCGGCGGAGCGGTGGGATACTGCTCCTATGAAATCATCCACAACCTTGAGAAGCTTCCCAAAACAAAACCCGACGTATTGGGCTGGCCCAAGAGCGTCTTTTTTATAACCAGCGATCTTTTTATTTTTGACAACACCCAACAGCTTCTCAAAATCATGACCTGCGCGCGGGTGGATCCCAAGTCGAATCTTAAGAAAGTGTACCGGGATGCCCGCTTAAAAATCTTAAAAAATCTGGCTATTTTGAAAGGATCTCGGAATGCTTCCACCATTCCATTTTCAAAAAATCTCAAAGGGAAAACAGCGGCGTTCGAATCAAACATGACTCCCGCTGAATTTATGCGGTCGGTTAAGGAAGGGAAGGAATACATTGGGAAAGGGGATATTATCCAGGTGGTGCTTTCGCGCCGTCAATCACGAAAAACATCCGCTTCTTCCTTGGACATTTATCGTTCCCTTCGGGTGGTCAACCCCTCTCCCTATATGTATTTGCTTAAAATGGAAGATCGGGCGATTATCGGATCGAGCCCGGAACTTTTAGTTCGATTGGTGAATGGCGTGGCGGCGACCCGTCCCATCGCCGGGACCCGACCCCGAGGAAACAATCCCAATGAAGATTTGAGATTGGAGAGAGAACTTCTAAAAGATCCCAAAGAGCGGGCCGAACATGTGATGCTGGTGGACTTGGGACGAAATGATTTGGGCCGGGTTTGCCGGAGCGGTTCTGTTAACGTCCCCATTTTTATGCGAGTCGAAAGATATTCCCATGTGATGCACATTGTTTCAGAAGTCACTGGATTATTAAAGCCGGAGAAAAATTCATTTGATTTGTTTGATGCGGCCTTCCCTGCTGGCACAGTCTCCGGCGCTCCCAAAATCCGGGCCATGGAGATCATTGACGAATTGGAAGTGAGCCAACGGGGGCCCTACGCGGGGGCGGTGGGATATTTTTCATACACGGGAAATATGGACATGGCCATCACCATCCGCACGCTTCTTTATGAAAAAGGAACCGTTTCCATTCAAACGGGGGCGGGGATCGTGGCCGACTCGAACCCCGCTAAAGAATTTCAAGAAACGGAAAATAAAGCCGCTGGCATGAAAAAGACGGTGGAACTGGCTGAAAGCCGGCGCCTTTTTTGGGACAAATTATGATTTTAATGATCGACAATTACGATTCATTTACTTACAACCTTGTCCAATATCTGGGTGAAATGGGCCAAGAACTTCAGGTTTATCGGAATGATGCCATTACTATTACCGACATTAAAAAAATGAATCCAAGCCACATCATCATTTCTCCCGGTCCTGGACGCCCGGAAAACGCGGGAATCATCGTGGATGTGATTCGGCAATTCGCCGGAAAGATTCCTATCTTGGGTGTTTGTCTGGGTCATCAGGCCATATGTCACGCTTTTGGCGGAAAAATTGTTCGGGCCAAACGGCTGATGCATGGGAAAACATCTGAAATTTTCCATGACAAAAAGGGAGTCTTCAAAGACTTGCGCCAGAAATTTTATGCAACCCGGTATCATTCTCTATTGGCTGACCCCCAAAGCATCAGAAAACAATTCACGATCAGCGCCAAGACCGACCGAGGAGAAGTCATGGGCGCGCGGCACAAGAAAATTAAAGCCATAGAAGGCGTGCAATTTCATCCAGAGTCCATTTTAACGGAAGAAGGCAAAAAGCTTTTAAAGAATTTTTTAAAAATGAAAATTTGAAATCCGCGGGTTAGGGTCAAACATAAAATAAGTCAAACAAAAGAAAGGGGAAACCGAGATGGAATACAAGGAAGCAATAAAAAAACTGCTTCTCAAAGAAAATCTGGCTTTCAATGACGCCAAAGGACTTATGGTGCAGATTGCGGAAGGGAAACTCACCCCCATTCAGATTTGCGGTATTTTGGTTGCGCTTCGCGCCAAAGGTGAAACGCCCGACGAAATTGCGGGATTCGCCACCGCCATGCGGGACGCGGCCGTTCATCCCGTTCTCCATCATCATGATTTTGTTGATTGCTGTGGCACCGGGGGTGATGAAAAAGGGGGGATAAACATCTCTACCGCCGTCTCTTTTATCGCCGCGGCAGCCGGGTACCGGATCGCCAAACATGGGAACCGATCTGTTTCATCTAAATGTGGATCCGCCGACGTGCTTGAAATGATGGGGGTTAAACTTGATCCCCCTTTGGCTCGCGTTGAACAATCCTTGGACACGATTGGAATTGGATTTTTATTCGCCCCCGCTTTTCATCCGGCCATGAAACACGCCATGGGCACCAGGCGCGAGCTTGGGATTAAAACGATTTTTAACGTTTTGGGACCATTGACCAATCCCGCCATGACAACGGTCCAAATGATTGGCGTTTTTAACGATAAATTAACTAAAACGATCGCGCAGGTTATGTTGAAGATGAAATATAAAGCCGGTCTTGTTATCCACTCCAACGGATGGGATGAAATCACCTTGGACAACAAAACCCAT
>JAKLIS010000287.1 GCA_022709485.1 Elusimicrobiota bacterium
GAGCGCGGGTGGATCAACTCCTTTTTCTTCTGCTCTCGGTTCCCACTTAAAACGAGATCCCGGGATCTTTTCCCAACTTCCTGTTTCTTTTCAAACCCTTCTTCCCTACGGAATTTTGATGCATGCCCGTATAACGGAGGCGCATGAGGGAGCGATCAATCAAATCCCTGTTGTCCTTATTCAAGATGTTCATTTAAATTCCGAAGCTCAGATGAATATCGCAAAAGTTCTCTCAAATTTGATTAATGATCAGCGGGTTCAAGTGATCGGGGTGGAAGGGGCCTTTGATCCGTTTGATTTTTCGCCTTTCCGATTTGTCGGGGATTCCAAGTTAGAAAAAGAGGTGGCTAAAGAATTTTTGAATAAAAACCTCATTGGAGCCTTGTCCTATGTGGGATTGACCTCAACGTCCCCTCTTCCAAAAATCCAAGGGGTGGACGACGAAAAATTGTACGAAGCTCACCTAGAAGCTCTTCTGTCGGCCCAAAAGAAAGCGCCTGAGGTCCAGAAAATATTGGCCCAACGCCTCGATGAATGGGAGGCGGCTAAAAATAAGCAACTCATTGGACCTTTAATAACCTTTGATTCCCTTCATTCGGCTTATTCTCGAAAGAAATTAAATTTAGGGGAATACATGGATGGGCTTTTGTCTTTGGGGGCCAAGGCCAAGGGATCCCTTAAGAATTTTCAAGAAACTTTAAGGCTTGAGGAAGGCCTGGATTTTTCCGCCGTTGAAAAGGAACGACGGATTGTTTTGGAGAGGCTTGCCGGGAAATTGAGAGATGACGTCCTCCAGAATTTTTATCAAGAAACGCTGGCCTACCGTAACGAACAAATATCCTTCGGGTGTTATCATAATGAACTGAGATCTTTATGTTTAAAGAACGGGGTGGACCTCAAAGGGTACCCGGCTTTTGATGCCTATGTTCGGTACGTCCTTCAAGCCGATTTAATTAACCCCACCGACCTTTTCTTAGAGTTGCGTGAAATGGAACAAAACCTGGTGGGTTCATTGTGCCCTAGTTCTCCGTTGAAAAAGCAGATGGATAAAAAGGAGATTCTCCTCCTGTCTGAAAAATTGCTGGGTTTCGAGCTCTCGCCTTTGGAATGGGAGGCGTACCAAAAATTAAAATCTGAAAGATTCATCGACTTGCCGGAAATGCGGGTTTTTGAAGAATTCTACCGGATGGCTGATCTGCGCAGCCAGGCCATGACTCAAAATCTTTTCGCCGCCGCATCGTCCAAAACGCGGTCGAGAGATAAAACCGGCCTCGCCCTCCTTATCGCCGGCGGCTTTCATACGCCGGCCATGACCTCGCTATTTAAGAAAAATCGTGTTCCCTATGTCGTCCTCACTCCCAAAATCACACATATCGATCCGCAGGGCGGCTCCGATTACCTCAATGTTTTTTCCCAGGAAAAGACGCCCTTGGAAAAACTATTTTCCGGCGAAAGGCTTTTTCTTTTGCCCTCTCGCTTAAATCTGGGGGCTTTATTTAAATCTATTTCCAACCGGGCCTATACAACCGCCCGGTTAATCCGCGCAACATTAGCGGTAAAAGCCCGTCATCTCGGCCTCAAAATCCCGGCTACCGGCGCCCTCACAGTGGTGGCGTTAGGGGCCGGACTTTACCAGGTGCGCGGTCTTTTGTGGGAAAAATGGATTGATGTCACATGCTTTTTGGGTGGTATTCCGCCCGCTGGATACCGGGTGCTCGACCAATTGGCGGGTGTTACTTTTCTCTTGCCCAATGGTGTGGGGAATTTTTTTGTAAAGAGTTTTCTGGCGGCAGCGGGATCTCTGGTTGCCGGAGGGGCAATCATTTGGTTGGGGAGAAAAACGGTGGCCTCATTGGCGGCTATTTTTAAATTGGTCGTAACCCGCCTTGATTTAATTTTGGACGCCTCACCCAACCCAAGGGGATTTCGTCGCAAGGAAACCAGAAATCTTGGAGTCGAACTTTTGGAGCCTCTCATAGTCATGAGCGGAGCCAATGTGTTCGGTTATGACGTCAATAATGACAATTTCGTTTCTCCGATTGACGCCCTTCTGGTAATTAATAAGTTGAACCTATGGGGTTCAGGACCTGTCGACCCGGATAATCCAAGGGACCCGTTTTTAGACGTCAATAAAGATAATTTCATAACTCCCATTGACGCGCTATTGGTGATTAATTACCTCAATTGTGGGTTGCCTTCATCACTCGATGTTTTGCTTTCATACGATGATTCTAGTGACGGCATAATTGGGTTGGAAGATCCGCTTCTCATTGAGGCTTTTGGTCCGATTGATCTTTCCCTTTGGAAACTCGTTCAACCGCCCGCTAAAACAGACCCCGGACTTGTTGTGACTGCCGCCTGGAATCTTGAAGGGGAATATTGGGGGGGGAAGTATTTGGCCGCCGTTGATGACCGGACCACCGCGAATTTGAACACTTTGTTGGACGCGGACGCTTTTTCCATCGTCACCTCTCTTCGAGGGACGCCCGTCACTTCTCAGCCGGGTTTTGAAGTGGTCATCATGACCACGCAAAGGGCCACGGAGGCCCTGGCCATTCGACTCAGCGTGTCCGTGAATCATTTGACGCAGCAAGTGACGATCAAAGAAAACAATGCCCTTGTTCCTGGAGCGGAGGGACGTATTGATCTATTGGAAAGCGCTACCACCAATTCTGGCCCCGGCGGCGTCATAATCACTCTTCCAAAAAGTTTTATTTCCTCTCATTGGGGGGGGAGCAATAAAGTCC
>JAKLIS010000288.1 GCA_022709485.1 Elusimicrobiota bacterium
GAATTATGCAGCACGAATTCTTTAGCGGGATTTCTATGCACCCCTTGACGGGGGACTCCTAATGGGTGACCCCTTCCTCTTCCTTTTAAGCGTTTGTGCTCATTAACCGGAGCGCTTCGATCATGGTGTTGGTTTGAATGCCGATCACCATTTCTTGAGCGAACCCTTGATTAAGGCTGATGATGATTTGCCGAACCATTTCTTCCACGAAGGATTCTTTAAGCCCCCCGGTATTGATTTTGTATCCATTAGAGGTTTGGTTAACAACCCGGACCGGTCTCTCCTCAATTCCATTGTCTTTAACCACCGGTTCAAGCATGAGGGTGGGACCCAATTCGCTTTCTTGAATATAGCGATTCTGGCTTTTATTGATTTTAATTTGGGGGGCTTTTTCAGCATTGTTCCTCAAAAGTGTGTCAAACGATTGCATCACCTCCTCCGCGGGGTCATGGGCGATAACAATAATCCTTTGAGTTTTATTTAGGTGTGCCATTATGTATTCCAAAGCTTTTAAATCCCCTTCTTGCTTCACGGGAACCACAAAAGCTGCGTTGTCTGGCGCGTTACCCACGATGTCTTCGACCAGTCCATTGTCGGATTTGATTCCAAATATCGCCATGATGGCGAGATGGATGACCGGAGTGACGATGGCCGTTCCCTCGAATTGATCCTTCAGTTTTGCATGGAATTCGGATCGGAAAAGGGCCTCGTCAAATTGATTGTCGGAAAGGCCTGCGAAGGCCTCAGCCACTCCTTCTTTCAAGTTGGCTGTTTCAAGAGTTCTTAAGACCGCATCCCGAATGGAATCTCTGTTAAGTCTTTCTGAAGATTGAGAAGCGAGATGGAAAATGGCCTCCGTCAATACTCGGGCGGCTTCGGCTTCAATTCCGCCCTTTCCAGATTTTTTTGACCCTTGAACGGCGGCTCGCCTTCGGGAAGGGGGCAGCGCTTGTGGGGGAACCTCTTTAACCTGGTCGAGAGATGGGGCTGCCGAATCAATGTTTTTTTCCACTCGAACGGGGTTTGCCGGTGAGGGAAGTTTTGCGCCCACATAGTCCGCCGCCGCTTGGGCCTTATTCTGAATGGTGGCGAGCGCGAGAAGCGCGAGAAGCGGAACAAAGGTTTTCAATTTTTTGGAGAATCCGGTCATGAAGAAGGAAGTCCAAAAGCGGTCCACATTTCTCACTTGCGGGTTTTGTTTTTGGGCATTGACCGTTTGGGTTTCGTCTATCGCTAGGCCGACCGCGTCTATGGAAGATTTTTCTTCCTGGGCCTCATTTAACCAATCAATTTGGCTATTCCAAAGATTAGAGGATCTTCCTTCTCCTTCTCCATCGTTTCCAACAGGGCTGAAATCATCGAGAGCTAACAGCCCTTCAGCCCAAGCGAGGCCCGTTTTGAATGTGTTTTCAATTTGAAGCAAGTCGCTCAGTTTTTGGGTGTCATTGGGATTAATCCACTTTCGTAATTCTGTTATTTTTTCCCGAGCGGAAGTGAATACTTGGCGAGCCATCTCAGGGTCATCAATAACCCGCACGGATTGATAAACAGGGCTCACGGGCCGAAGGAATGTGAAAGTTTGATCATTGGGGTTGTATTTATAAGTCATGCTCCACGATGGCCGGATGATTCTAACAGCCGCTTCCAGCGTTTGGGGATTCCAATTGGAGACTATACCGATGTTCGGAACAGGAGCTGTCACGGTTCTCACCAAGTCCGTTTCGAGAATGACCGCATGAGAGCCGGTTTCATTGAGTTCGTTGATGACCCAAAGGGCGTCAATGGGGGAAACATACCCGTCACCGTTGATGTCCAGATGAGTTCCCGGTTGTGACCCCTCAGCGTTGAGATAGTTAATGACGATAAGAGCATCGAGGGGTGAAACATAACCATCATTGTTCACATCAAGATGGGTCTTTAGAAACCGCCCAAGATAATCTTTCATCGCTTTGACGGCGCCCAAATTATTTTGGTTGGACGGATATTCATTAAAAACAGCTTCCACTTCATCAAGCATATGAAAAGCTTTAAGGAGGGCATCAAGCGCTTCCGGCCCATTATTCAGAAGGGAATAAGTGTTCGTCACATTTCCCTCTTGAAGCGTGAACTCGCCGTTGTTATTTCCCGTCAAGCGGGTTTGGGGCCACAGGAGAGGTTGCCCCTCGATTGAAAACCCGTTTTCGTCGACGGAAAAAGAAATTTCTCTTGATCCCGTGTCCCAATGGGGAATAAGCTGGCGAAATGAAAACGATTCCGGATTAACGGGTTCGTTTAGATCTTCCATGGGGAAAACATAGGAAAGCGCCCTAAAAAGTGAGGCGGTGGCGTTATCGATTGATTTGGCCATATGAGATTTCCCCAAGTCATACAGCCGTTTTTCCATCAGTTGGAATTCGAATATAAATTCCCGAACGGGAAATAGCACATCCGTGCCGGGATTCTCATTCATTGTGTATTTTACCGGGCCATTCCCGAGATCGGCCGTGAACTCGGTCGAAGCCGGATTATAGGTGAAGGTGAAATCGGCGGCCGAACCCCCGTGATTGGTATTAATGAGCGTTATTTGCCCTCCTTGATTGATGGCTTGCATGGTGACGTTTCCCATATCCAGAGACAAATCAAACTCCCCATGCCAAGGACGGGCGATTGGAAAATCGGCTTCCCCGTAATTATCCC
>JAKLIS010000289.1 GCA_022709485.1 Elusimicrobiota bacterium
CTTCAGATTGGAGCCAGAAACGCCCAAAATTTCGATCTCCTTAAAGAGGTGGGGCAAATTCATAAACCGGTTATTTTAAAACGAGGACTTTCCACAACGATTGAAGAATGGCTCATGTCAGCAGAATATATCGTCTCCAAAGGGAACGGCAACGTTATCCTGTGTGAGAGAGGAATTCGGACTTTTGAAACGGCCACTCGCAATACCTTGGATTTGAGCGCGGTTCCGGTCGCCAAACATTTTTCCCATCTCCCCGTCTTGGTCGATCCTTCGCACGGTGTGGGCGTTCGTGAGTACATCCCCGCTATGGCGCGCGCCGCGATTGCGGCGGGTGCCGATGGAGTTATGGTTGAAACACATCCCCGCCCCGCGGAGGCCTTATCCGATGGACACCAGGCCCTTCTTCCGGTTCAATTCGCGCAGCTTATGAAAGAAATTAAGCTCATTGCCCCTGTGGTGGGACGAACGGTTTGATGGTCAACGTCGGCATTGTCGGAGTGGGGCTGATTGGGGGCTCTTTAGGGCTGGCTTTACGCCGAATAAGAAAATCCGGAAAGAGAAAATACAGAGTATTCGGTTTAGGCCGGTCCCGTCAACGTCTGCTGAAAGCCAAAAAAAAGGGAGCGGTTGATTTTTTTTCAACCGAGCCCGATCAAGTTCTGTCCGACGTGGATATCCTTGTTTTAGCCGTTCCTGCCCAAAACATGGCCGCTATGACAAGAAGAATTCTTCCGTTTGTTAAAAAGGGGGCGATTCTCACCGATGTCGGCTCTGTAAAGGCGGTTGTTGAAAAAGATCTGAGAGGGGAACTTCAAAACCGAAAAGATCTGTCTTTTGTGGGGGGCCATCCCTTGGCGGGGTCAGAAAAAACCGGAATTGCGTATGCTACGGCGGATTTATTTAAAGGTGCTGTGGTTGTGCTGACCCCCGCTCTGGCCCGAGGGAATGCGGTGAGAATGGTGCAATCACTTTGGACCGACGCGGGGGCGGAGACCTTGGTTATGAAATCATCTCAGCACGACGAAATGGTGGCGCTCACCAGCCATCTGCCGCATCTCTTGGCGTTTTCCCTTTTTTCGCTGGCTTCTCGACAATTCAAAAAATCGCCTGTTCTAAAGTCTCTTGCCCCGAGATCTTTCCGGGACATGACGCGGATTGTGGGATCCGACCCGGCGATTTGGACCGGGGTCATCGACTTCAACCGGCGCGCGCTTAAAAAGCGGGCGGTCCAATTTAACGACGCCGTTCGGGAATTGCTCACGGCGGATTCGCGCGATCTTTTTAAAGTTTTAAAAAAGTTGTCCCTCGAAAAAATCCGATGGTCAAAGTAGTTCAGCCCGCCAAACGCCTTCGGGGAGACGTGGTTGTTCCGGCAGATAAATCCATCACGCACCGTTCGGTTTTTCTTTCCGCTCTCGCACGCGGAATTTCCACTATTAAAAACCCTTTGGCGGCCGAAGACTGCCTCTCATCCCTTAAATGTGTCGAAAAGTTGGGATGCCACGTCGAGAAGAAAAAGGATTCTTGGATGGTGGAAGGCGTGGGTCTTTGGGGATTTAGTCCGCCTTCTCATCCCCTTGATTGTGGAAACTCCGGAACAACAATGCGGATTTTGTCCGGACTACTGGCCGCGCAGGATTTCGAATCCACTCTCATCGGCGATCCCTCTCTCTCAAAACGGCCTATGGACCGCGTTGCGGAGCCTTTAAAATCGATGGGAGCCTCTTTCACTCTTTCTCAAGGAAAGTTTGCCCCGGTAACAATAAAAGGCCAGAAGCCCATGAGAGCCATTTCGTGGGAAAGCAAGGTGGCGAGCGCGCAGGTTAAATCCGCTGTCCTTTTGGCGGGCCTTCACGCCGACGGAGAAACCTCTTTCGAAGAACCCGGATTGTCCCGGGATCATACGGAGAGAATGCTGTTGGCTGCCGGCGCCTCCCTTCAGAAAAGCGGATTAAAGTCCGTCGTCAAAGGCCCCTGCGAACTAAAATCCGCCGACTGGGTCGTTCCTGGAGATTTTTCAAGCGCCGCTTTTTTCATTGCCGCCGGACTTTTAATCGAGGGTGGGGAAGTGATTCTGAGATCCGTTAATTTAAACCCCACCCGAACCGGATTTCTTTCTTACTTGAAGGACATGGGCGCCTCTTGGGATATTAAAAATCAAAAAGACCTGGGCGGAGAGCCTGTGGGAGATTTGGTGATCAAAGGCCGGGCGAACCTGAGAGCGGTGTCTCTAAAGCCGCATCTTGTTCCCAGTCTCATCGATGAGATTCCCATCATGGCGGTTCTCGCCACTCAAGCCCGCGGAAAAACCGTATTCTCAAACCTATCCGAACTTCGAGTTAAAGAGACCGATCGGTTAAAAGCCATGGCCTTGAATCTTTCAGCCCTGGGGGCAAAAATCGAAGAAACTCAAGACGGCCTTATCATTGAAGGGCCGTCGATCCTCGGCGGCGGGATGGTGAATTCATTTTTAGATCATCGGATCGCCATGGCCATGTCAGTGGCGGGGTTAATTTCTAAGTCCGATGTTTCCATCCAAGGCAGCGAGTCGGTCATGATTTCCTTTCCTTCCTTTTGGACCCAATTATCCAGTCTCACCGGGAATATATAATGCGGCGCCTCCAAAAATTGAGCGGGACCACTATTTACATCATATGCCGATT
>JAKLIS010000029.1 GCA_022709485.1 Elusimicrobiota bacterium
AGCCCGCCAATGCTGGCAGCGACCATGAGAAGAGAAAGCCCGTAAAAAAAAGAACGTTTACCGAGGAAGTCAATATTCAGCGTGCTAAGGAATTTCATATTTATACACTCAACTTTGTTGGTTTATTGATTGAAAACCAGATTTCATAAAAGATTCTTGTGACCACAATGGCTGTGACCATAGAAATGCAAAGGCCCAAGGTCAAAGTAATGCCAAATCCGCGAACCGGCCCTGTTCCAAATTGGAAAAGGAAAAGGGCTGCGATGAGAGTCGTTATATTTCCATCCAGAATGGCGCTGAAGGCTTTAGAATATCCTTCATCAATGGCAAATTTGATCTGTTTGCCCTTATCCAATTCTTCTCGAATACGTTCAAGGATTAGAACGTTGGCGTCCACCGCCATCGCCAAGGAGAGGATAAGCCCCGCTATACCCGGCATGGTCAGAGACGCTTTAAAATAATTCATGAAAACCATAGTGAACACTAGGTTCAAAACCAAAGCAATATCGGCCAGAAATCCTGACGTTTTGTAATAAAACCACATAAAAGCCACAACCAGAAGAAATCCCATCATCGATCCGAACAATCCGCGACGAATGGAATCTTCTCCCATTTGCGGGCCCACGGTTCTCTCTTCTACGACCACCATGGGGGCCTGCAGGTTGCCGGAATTTAAGACATGGGAAAGATTCCTTGCTTCCTCCACACTGAAAGACCCGGTGATCTGGCCCGACCCGTCCGGAATGCGGTCTTGGATGGTGGGAGCTGATTGAATGGTTCGGTCCAGAACAATGGCCAAACGCTCACTCACGTGAGCGCCGGTCAATTCACGAAACAACTTGGCTCCTTCAGAATTTAATTCAAATTGAATGGCGAGTCCCCCCATTTGGGAAGTGTTTCCTAAATCCACGTAAGCTTTTTTGAGATAGGCGCCGGTTAAATCAGCTTTATCGTTGACAAACAAGTAACCGCCATCCCGTGATGGCATGATGTCAAGCCCGGCGGGAATGAGTTTTTTAATGTCTTCTGGAAGCTGGTTATTAATGATCTGCTCGGGTCGAATATCCTTTTCCTTCATTTGATCGATGATATCCGCTAAGGCATCTGCTTTATCCCCACGGACAAGGCGGAATTCCAAGAGGGCGGTTTGTCCGATAAGCCTTTTGGCTGCTTCGCTTTCGTAAACGCCGGGAAGTTGAACAACAATCAAATCCCTTCCTTGTCTGGCCACAAAAGGATTGGCCACACCCATGGCGTCGATCCGGTTATTGATGACAAGCATATTCTGATCGACCGCTTGCGTGACGGTGGCCTCCGCTTCATCCGGAAGTTTGGATGTGTCCACTTGATAAACCAAGTGAACGCCCCCTTGCAGATCGAGCCCCAAAGGAACGACCTTTTCCGCCAGGGGATCTTTTCTTTTGGCTTTTTCCTGACGAACATCCAAGGGCAGGCTGTACCAAACAAAATTCGGATATAGATAATAAAAAGCGCCCACAATGAGGGCGAGGAGAATGGTGACTTTCCAGGCGAGCTTGTTGCTCATTTCACAAGCACCGGTGTTTTATCGGCTTCTTTTTCTTTGGGAGTGTCTCTGAAAATCTCCGCGACGGCAGAGCGTTTGATTTGGGCTTTTGTTTCTTCGTTAATTTTGATGTCGACAATCGAAGGTGAGACATTCAAAACAGTGGCGATAAGCCCGCCTTGCGTCACGATGCGATCGCCTTTCTTAATGGAATCAAGCATAACTTGATGTTCCTTCCGCTGCTTCATCTGGGGACGGATAAGGAGAAAGTAAAACACGGCCACCATAAAAACAACTGGAAACCAAGACATCCAGGCGGGCGGCGGCGGGGCATTGGGGTCCATGTTGGGCCGGGCGGCCATGGCCCACACTTGGGTCGAAAGGGCAAGCCAATAACAAAAGCTCGCAAACAAAATTTTTATCGGTTTCATTTTATCTCCTTGATTACTCGGCGTCTTTGCGATTTACCATTTTAAAAAGAGAAACAGCTGCGCCCAAACGCGTTTTGATATTACCATCTTCCAATGTCTTGATGGCCAAATTTTGCGACGGCATCGTCTTAATATGTCCTAAAACCAAAGCTCCCCGGGTTCGCGCGTCCATCTCATTAGACGCCAGAGCCGATTCGACCGTCGGAAGACCAGTGTCATTGTCCATTTTTCCCAAGGCCTCCGCCGCGGCCAATTGCACCATCCCGTTTGGATCTTGAAGGGAAGCCTTTAGGTTGGGAATTTTTTCTTGCGCGCCGATTTCTCCAAGGGACCACGCCGAATTTTCCCTCACCATACCGCTTTGATCACGCAAATACTCGGCCAATGCGTCCGCTGCTTCAGAGGATTTTATTTGGCCCAATGCTTTCGCGGCAGCCGCCCGCACCGATTCGTCATTGTCGTTTAAGGCTTGAATGAGTGGTGAAACAGATTTTGGATCCCCCACCGCCCCCAAAGCTTCCACCGCCGCCAACCGAATCCCTTGATCGGGATCATCGATGGCGCTTGAAAAAACGATTACTTCGCTCCTGTCTCCCTTGAGAGCCAAGGCCACCGCCGCCCCATCGCGGACGCGCCCATCATCATCTTTTTTGGCTTCTTTTAAAATTGACATGAGTTCGGGATCGTCAAAATAAGCCAACGCTTTGGCCGCTTCCCCGCGAATCCGTCCTTTGGCCAGCGCTTTCATTTTGGCCAATGTCGCCAACGGTCCGGTTTGCTCTGTTTTGGGAGGCTGGGCGGTATTGGACAATATCCGCAGAAGGGTCATTTTTCCGGAATAATTTCCTCGTTTGGCCAAAATTTTGGCCGCCCAAATCCGCACATATTCACTTTCGTCATTGAGGGCCGCGGCCAATTCCCGATCCGACTGAGTGCTATTAATGAGCCCCAAGGCTTTAACGGCTTCTTCCCGGACGACGGAGTCTTTATATCGAAGCCCCTGTTCGATAACCGCCCACGCGGAAATCAACGATTTCCGGCTGACCTCGGGCCCTTTGGCCATGAGAATTAAGACCAAACCGGTGCATAAAAATCCGAAAAAGAGAAATAATTTTCGCTTCGAAACGTTATAAACCATCGAGGTATTTCTTTTTCGCCTGAAGGAAATTCCCTTGAATAATCGACTGGCGAATTTGGCGCAGCAAACTTATCATAAAGGATAAATTGTGTAAAGTTAGGAGCCGGGGAGCCAAAAGCTCTCCCGCGCGAAACAAATGGCATAGGTAGGCCCGGGTATATTTCCGGCAGCAAATACAACCGCAATCTGGGTCCAGAGGTGAAAAATCCTCCTTATATTCCGAGTTGGTAATGTTAATGCGTCCTTTAGCGGTGAACGCTTGGCCGCTTCGGCCGTTTCGGGTGGGCAAAACGCAATCAAACATATCCACCCCGCGTTCTACAGCCTCCCAGATATCCTCGGGAGGTCCAAATCCCATGAGATAGTGAGGGGCCTCTGGCGGCAAGGGCTCCAAGCTCGCTTCCAAAAGCTCCCAAGTCAAAGAACGAGGTTCCCCCACCCCCAGCCCCCCGATGGAATAGCCTGGGAAATCGAGTTCAACCGTTCTTTTTGAAGACTCCCGGCGAAGAAGGGGAAAACTGGCCCCCTGCGTGATGCCAAAAAGAAGGGGGGCCGGTCCATCGCCTTTGTTATGATCTGCCAGCCACGACTCATACGTTTTTTTGCAGCGGGCGGCCCACCGCAAGGTTCTCTCCGTTCCCTCTTGGGCATCGGCTCTTAAACTCGGGTAAGGAGGGCAATCGTCCAAACACATGGCGATGTCTGAACTTAAATTCAATTGAAATTGAGTGGTGATCTCCGGAGTTAATTTGCATCGCGTTCCGTCGACATGGGAAGAAAATTCCGCCCCCTCCTCGGTCATTTTGCACCGGGCCGCCAACGAAAGGACTTGATACCCCCCCGAATCCGTCAAAATGGAATGCGGCCAAGACATAAATTTTTGAAGGCCCCCGGCTTTCCTAATAATGTTTTCTCCGGGCCGTAAAAAAAGATGGTAGGTGTTTCCCAGAATGATTTTATATCCAAGGTCCGCCACATCCTCAGAGGTGAGCATTTTAATGGTGCCTTGGGTCCCGACCGGCATAAAAACCGGCGTTTCAACCGGGCCGTGGGCGGTCGTCAAAATGCCGGCGCGGGCCTTTGATTTGGAATCAGTATGAGTAATTTTAAATTGATTCATCTTTCGTCAAAAAACCAACATGGCGTCGCCATAAGAAAAAAATCGATACCCAGACCGGATGGCTTCTTCATAAGCCTGAGTCAAAAACTGAAGGCCGGAAAACGCCGCCGTGAGCGCAATGGGCGTCGAACGCGGCACATGAAAGTTGGTGATTAAGCCATTTATCCAGCGAAATTTATACCCCGGCTGAATGAAAATATTTGTTTCTCCCCGCAAAACGGCCTGGGGTTTTTCGTCAGGGAGAGATTCCAGCACCCGCGTAACGGTGGTGCCCACCGCGAAAATTTTCTTCCCTTCTTTCCGCGCGGCGTAAAGCGCCGCGAGGTGGCGGGGTTCAAACTCATATTTTTCGGACAACATTTTGTGATCGGCCAGGCGGCCCGAAACGGGCTTAAAGGTGCCCCATCCCACGTGGAGAACGAGAGGAATGATTTGAACTCCTTTTTCTTCGATTTTTTTTAAAAGTTCATTGGTGAAGTGAAGGCCCGCCGTCGGCGCGGCAATGGCTCCGTCAACGGATGAATAGACAGTTTGATAATCCGACAAGTCTCTCTCATGCCGGGGATCTTTTTCTGAACGTTTGATGTAGGGTGGAAGAGGAAGGATTCCGGCGGAAGAAATTTTGTCGGCGGCGTCATCACTTTTAAGGCCGCAAACGTATTCTCCGTCGGGAAGCCGCGCCGCGATCGTCAATTCTCCTAGGAATTGAATATCAATCGTTTCTCCTAATTTAATTTGGGGCCTGAGAAGAACTTTCCACAGAGGGGTCGCGGCATGATCTCCGTCTCCTTTACCCGTTTGTGCGAGAGGTTCCAGAAAAATGGCTTCCACTTTTCCTCCCGTTTTTTTACGGCCAAAAAACTTGGCGCGCCTCACTCGCGCCGTGTTGATCACAAGGACATCCCCGGAATTTAAATATTGAAGAAGATCCGAGAAAAAACAGTGGGATAGGGTTTGATCGGCCTTTTTGAGGACCATTAAATTGGCGCGGCTTCTGTCTGAAAGAGGTTCCTGAGCAATGAGCTCAAGAGGAAGCGAAAAATCCAAATTGTCGGGATGAATTATAAAGTTTCCCACGGATTACCAAATCAGGATTTGGGTCCCGGGATAATAAAATTCCAGGATATCCCGGTATCCCCGGCCATGCTCCGCCTGGCCTTTGGCGCCCCATTGACACAACCCCACCCCGTGGCCCCAGCCGCGCCCCTCAAATCGATAGGACCCGCGTAACTTTTTAAGATTCGTCCAAAGTGTGCTTCGGATGGCTTCCGGGCCGAGGGCGATGCGAAAATTGTTTCCCTTCAGGGTAAAAACGCCCGTATCGGTTTTTACCATCACTTTTTCCGCCCGGCCGGATCCGCTTTTCATCTTGATTTGGATGGAAACCAGCTTCGTTCCGGTCACCCGGGTTTTGGCCTTCAAGAGCCTCAAAATTTCAGAGTTGGAAATGTCTTTCACCCAATGATAACGAGGATTGGCCGTTCCAAACCCGCATTTTTTTCGAGGGAGGTAATTCAAGTGTTCAATCTGCCAAACATGTTCGGCTTCTTCAGTCGATCCCCCGCAATTCGAGTGAAAAAAAGACTTTATGGGTTTTCCCTTGTAGAAAAGAACCTCCCCTCTTGTTTCGTCGACGGCGGTGTTCGTGGCGGGATGTTCTTTATCGACTCCCCCGTACACCTGGCAGTGAACATCGGAGCACAAATCAAATCCGTCTCTTCCGTGCTGGCCCAAATGGCTGACAAGATACGTCCGGCTCGCCACGGCTTGCGCCTTCAAACTTTCCTTGGCCCAGGTGGGCCCCACCTCGCGGGGCAAAACTCCCTTAAGATAATCGTCAACCGATAATTGGTTAACAACATTAAATTTACCTCCGACCATCGTCAAAATAATTTCACCCCGGTAAGGTTTGGGCCCGATTTGGAGATGATGCCCCTGTTCTGCAGAGGCCAAAAGCAACTTTTTTCCGCGGGGGATGCCCCCCACAAATAATCGCCTATTAGCGACCGCAAACCGGTAATGGCCGGCCCCCCATTCCTGCCGCGTTTTATTATCTATGTCTCGAACGATAATTTTGGCTTCACAGCTAATTTTTATTTCGCTCATTCCAACGCGAAGGCCGATTTTCACTTTCTCCGGAAGTTTAAGCTCTTTCGGGGCTTCGCTTGGGGCGGCAGGCTGGATGATTAACGGTTTTTCTTCCACGGGCGCGGCGCGGCGAGACACCGCGCACCCCGCGTTAAAAAGGAGGATGGTTAAAAGGGCCAGCCTTATTTCTTGATTCCGGAGGATCGCCAACTGACACCTTTGTAATGAGTGATGTGAATATCGGAAAATTCTTGATGATTAAACCACGCTTCTAAATCTTTCTTTTTCATGAAAAAAGTGGAGGGCGCGGTCATCTTATCGTGCACATTCTGTTTGTTGTAAAAAAAAGAGAGCCGCCTGAAATTTTGAAAATATCCATAGAAGGGAAGTTGGTTTTTCAAAGGCAGGAGAAAAATAGAATAGGCGACGGGGTAAAAAAACAAAGTGATGATAAAAGACGCGATTTTCAAAACCGGTTTCGGCAATTTTAAAAAGACGGTTCTTCTCAACCTTTCCAAAACGGCTCGGTTAAAGAAATTTCCTTCATATGAGGCGGACCGAATCATAAGAACGCCCCCTTTTTTGGTGAGGTTTTTTAAATTTCGAAAGGTTTTGGCGGGATCATCGGTTCTTTGAATAGCGCCCATGCAATAGACGGCGTCAAACGGCTTGTCATCTTGGAAAAGGGCGATATCTCCTTCCTGAACCACCACATTGGAAAATTCCTGGGTTTTCCGTCGGGCGGTATCGGCCGTTTTGGAATCGACGCCGACCACTTGAGAAGCAAAGGGCGCCACTTTTTTCAGATAATCGCCGCGCCCGCAGCCGGCGTCTAAAACCCGTTTTCCCCTGAAATCATCCAATTTCCGGGGCGCGATCCATTCGGTAAAAAGCGCGAGGGAATCGTCCTGGAAATGAGACCATTGGTCAAACCATTCTTGCTGATTTTTCTGCATGGGTTAGGAGGATTTAAGCGAATCGTCGAATAAAGAGGGTTCTTTTTTGATTTGCGCGGGAGTTTTTCGTCTGAAATGGTCGAAAGCCAAAGGCATCACCACGCGGCCGCGTGGCGTGCGAGCGATAAACCCCGCTTTAATGAGAAAAGGCTCATAAACATCTTCCACGGTTTGGCTTTCTTCGCTCACTGCCACGGCCAAGGTATCCAACCCCACCGGCCCCCCGCCGAATTTATCAATCATGGCCAAAAGGATCTTCCGGTCCATCTGATCGAGCCCCACCGCGTCCACGCCAAGCGCCAACAGCGCTTTTTTGGCTATTTCCAAGGTGATGGGTCCCCCTTCAATTTGAGCGAAATCCCTCACCCGTCTTAAAAGCCGATTGGAGATCCGCGGCGTTCCTCGCGACCGGCTGGAAATTTCCCGGGCTGCCTCCGGCTCAATTTTGACTTTTAAAATTTCAGAGGATCGGAAAACGATTTGGGCGAGCTCATCGGGTTCATAAAATTCCAAATAGGAGACGATTCCAAACCGGTCCCTTAAAGGGCTGGTTAAAAGTCCGGTGCGCGTGGTGGCGCCCACGAGAGTAAACCGGGGAAGCGGTAATTTAATGGTTTTGGCCGAGGGCCCTTGTCCCACCACGATATCCAACTCAAAATCTTCCATCGCGGGATAAAGGGCCTCTTCGACGGCGCGGTTTAACCGGTGAATTTCATCGATAAAAAAAACGTCCCCTTCATTGAGGCTTGTGAGAATGGCCGCCAGATCTCCGACGCGCGCCAGGATGGGTCCGGAAGTCTGCCGAAGGCTGGTTCCCATTTCTTTGGCGATGATATGGGCCAGCGTGGTTTTTCCAAGGCCGGGGGGCGAACAGAAGAGGCAATGGTCCAAGGCCTCTTTCCGCTCCTTGGACGCCCGCATAAATACCGACAAATTTTCTTTCAGTTTGGCCTGGCCGATGAACTGTTTTAAATTTTGAGGACGAAGATTGGTTTCGAGAGACATTTCCAAAGCATCCCCGTTCGGATCCACCACAGAATCTCTTTTTTCTTTTTCTTTAGACATCGTTTCTCCCTAAACGCTCATCTTACGAACGCCCAGATTTCGAAGGGATTCCTGCAAAATGGTTTGGACCGTTCCTTTCCCACCCAGTTTGTCCTTGGCTTTTTGAACGGCTTCGCGGGCTTCGTCGTCCCGGTAGCCCAAATTAACCAACCCGGAAATGGCTTCCGCTTCTTCGGAAGACTTGGGTTTATCCACCCATTTGGCCTGACCCGGAACGAACCAGCCCCCGGCTTGGTCTTTTAAAGCGAACACCAATTTTTCCGCCGTTTTTTTGGTGAACCCAAATACTGATTCAAGAATTCGCATGTCTTCATCAATCACAGCCCGCTTAAAATCGGGAAGGGATTTGTTGATTTTTTCGATGCATTCCAAAGCTTTTCGAGGTCCCATGCCTTCGACTTTGTCCCGTATCCGGTCGAAAAATTGTTTTTCCTCCCGCGTGAGAAATCCATAAAAAGTCGTCGCCCCGTCGAAAGCGGTAACGGATTCTCGAATGAAAAGAGTGATGGCCTGGCCTTTTTGAAGAAAGGTTTCGTTGGATTTGGCCGTGATGACTTCATACCCCACGCCCTGAACATCCACCACAAGGCGAAGGAGATCTTTATCCAATTGAATATCTTCCAGTTTTCCTCGGAGGTGGGCAATCATACCGTCACCGCCGATCGGGGGAATATGGGAGAAAATTGGGCGTGGCAGAGAGCCACCGCCACGGCGTCGGCCGCGTCGTCCGGCTGGGGAATTGTCGAAAGGTTTAGCATTCTTTTTAACACTTGTTGCACCTGCAGTTTTTCAGCGCCGCCAAATCCAAATGCACCATATATAATGAAAGGCCGGAGACCTGCAGGCGCTTTCCCATGCACCTGATAAAAGGACCGGACGGATTGATTCACCTGGGAGCTTCGGAGATATGCCCGGCCTC